>JANXNM010000008.1 GCA_025354065.1 Synechococcales cyanobacterium 340R_concoct_173_sub
AAACGCTTTTCATTGGATGATGATCAATGGAAAACGCCTGAACGTAAAAATCAATTGGTTTTAATTGGTCAAAATCTGGATCATGATGCCTTACGAACTCAGATAGAGAATTGCTTAGCGACAGCCTCTAGTACTCGTGGAAAAGGTTTTTTGCGCAAATAACTAGATGTAACTGAGTATTTGTAAATGAGTAAGACTGAATTTTGGGTGTGCCAATATGACAACTGCTTGCGGCGACGATCGCGGGCAGTTTTGGATGGATTGTTGGCGATCGATTTACCTGCTGATACTGTGGTCTTAGCAGGTGGATGCCAGGGGCAATGCCATATAGGACCAAATGTGCAAGTATTACGATCGGGTGATCGGCCAATATGGTATTGCGAAGTGAAGCCAGAAGATGCCGCAGAAGTTATTCATGCAGTGGAACCTATCAAACGTCTTTTGAATCCAAGATTACACTTCTAGTATTTTGCACTCAATATTTGAATTCGGGGCGTTACTGATTTAGAGGATGAAGAAATATCTCCAAGCAGCAGAAACTCGTTCTAAGGTTCTACTGCTCATACGCGGATGTTGTCATGAATTGTGCATTCAAATGGAACGATCGATCGGGTGAATTGCATAGGTTGAGCACGACTTGAATTATGAGGAGAACAAGCAAGCAATGCACTGGCTTTTCTATTGTTCCCTACCTTGAGTTTGATGATGAAACTATTTAAATATCATTTTGATACGATCGCCAGTTTGGTACTGGGATGCACCATTTCAACGCTGAGCCTAGTTCCTCAAGCCCAGGCTAGTGCACTTAAACGGCCAAATCCTGCCCCGATCGCAAGCCATGGCCTAGAAAATTCAACTTGTTACATTCAACTTCCAGGCCGTGATTCTCAAATGTTAGATCACCTTTGCGGCACTCATGAACCCAAACGCGATCGTCGTCGGGGCCGAAATGAGCTAGATACCGACGGCCTACCCTTCCTTATGAAGGAAAACTTTCGGGCCACTGAAGAAGCCAGTCGTAAACTCCAGGAAGCCCAGCAACGTTTTGAAAGAGAAATGCCACTATCTGACAATGCACTTCAGCTTAAAGATCAACAGCAAAAACTTTGGGCACAGATGAACAATGTTAAAACTCAGGCAGAACGAGAAAACTTGTTAAAACAGGCCCGAGAGCTATCAATCAAACTAGAGGCAGATCCCAGCGTGAAAAAATCCTATGAAATGATGCGAAAACTCTACCAAAGCAATCCACGGCGTTAGTCTGGCGAGGTCAGCCTTGGCTCGAAATTCTTTACCCTCAGGTCACATATACTAGGATGAGAGCTTAAGGAAATTGCCATGACAACGTTGCTGACCAACCTGCAAAACCAGTTGCCGGACTTAGAATGCATTACAGATGCCAATCAAGTGCTGCGGCTCTCTCAGGATTACAATCATTTCAGCCCAATCCTACAACCGATTTTTGCCGACAAACGAGCAATAGCCGTCCTCCGTCCAGCCCATGAAACTGAGGTATTAGCGATCGCAAAATTTTGTGTCGCTCATCAAATTCCATTAACCGTGCGCGGCGCGGGCACCGGAAACTATGGTCAATGTGTCCCCTTAAATGGTGGCTTCATTTTAGACATGACCCGAATGAATGCGGTGCTATGGCAAAAACCGGGTATTGCTTATGTTGAACCAGGGGCAAAACTGGCCGCAATCGATCGGCTGACTCGGCCCAATGGTTGGGAAATTCGGATGGCTCCCTCTACTTACCGCACCGCAACGATTGGGGGCTTCATTGGCGGCGGCAGTGGTGGCATGGGTTCCATTACCTATGGGCAATTGCGCGATCGGGGCAATCTGCGGGCCATCCGACTCGTCACCATGGAAAATGAGCCACAGGTATTAGAATTACGGGGCGAAGAAGTGTATCAAGTGGCCCATGCCTATGGAACAAATGGCATCATTACAGCCTTAGAAATTCCCTTGGCTTGTGCTTACAATTGGGCCGAGGCGATCGTGACATTTCCAACCTTTATGCAAGCCGCACGCTTTGGACAATCCCTTGGGGATGCGGATGGCATTGTCAAAAAATTAGTCACTGTATTCGCCGATCCAATTCCCCAGTATTTCACAGCCCTACGATCGGTGATTCCAGAAGGCACCAGTGCAGCATTCGTTATGGTTTCTGAAGAATCATTACAACCCTTGCAAGAACTCGTCACAGAGTTAGGCGGGACAGTAGCACAGTGCAAGACTGCCGAAGAAGCCAGTAAAGGAACGCCCATCTATGAATATACATGGAATCACACCACGCTCCATGCCCGAAATGTAAATCCAAATCTAACTTATTTACAAACGTTGTTACTTGGAGATCAAGAATTAAAACGTGTTGAACATTTTTATCAGCATTTCGGCAATGAAGTGATGATGCATTTAGAATTTCTGCGCTGCAATGGCCGATCGACCCCTGCCGCATTGCAACTCGTGCGATATTCTACACCCGATCGCTTAGAGGAAATCATTGCTTATCATGAATCCCATGGCGCTATTATTTTCAATCCTCACGCATATACCCTTGAAGACGGCGGGATGAAACAGGTAGATCTAGCGCAATTGAAGTTCAAACAACAGGTTGATCCCTATGGATTAATGAATCCAGGGAAAATGAAAGGTTGGAATACCGAGACCAAACCATAAAAATCTTGTGCTTTAAATCGGTGATTGTCGGCATTGTGTGGGCATACTAAGATCTTAGAATCATCCGTCAGGTTGCTATGTCCTCAGCTACCCCCAATTCCCAGAATGGTACTCACAACAGTACTTATAATAACATTTCATATCTTTCGACTAGACGGGTACTTTCCCCAACGCTCGGGTTTTATCTACATAAGCTCATTCGGCGCAATTTCGATCAACTGAAGCTTGATCGATCGGGTCGGGCAGTGCTAGCTGATGGCTGGGGTGATCTCGATCGGCTACTGAGTACGCACCATAATCATAATGATGCCGCAATTCAAGCCGCAATTGAACAACTTGAACATTTAACGCGGGCACATCAAGTTTTAAGTTCTCAAGGCGCAACCTTTCCAGAAGAATTAAGGGAAACCGAACGATCGATTTTTGCACTATTGGGGTATCAGCTTCAACGCCAAACCAATCGGGGAAATATTTTGGTGGTGGATGACACGCCTGCTAATGTACGAATTTTGACCGATGCCTTAATGCATCACGGCTATGAAATCTGTAGTGCCATGAGCGGCGATCGGGCACTGGAAATCGTCCAGGATTTTATACCCGATTTGATTTTATTGGATGTGATGATGCCGGAGATGGATGGCCATACCCTATGTCAACGGTTGAAAGAACTACCAGAAACTCACGATGTTCCAGTTATGTTTTTGAGTGCGATCGATACCCCAAATGATCGGCTCAGAGCGTTACAAGTCGGCGGCATTGACTACATCACCAAACCATTTCACCTAGATGAAGTGATTGCCCGTGTCAGTCAACAAATCGATCGTCGAAATTTACAAAAGCGATTAGAACAACAAAACTTTCGACTTCATGCTGAAATTCAAAACTATAAACAGTTAGAAGAACGCTACCGAAGTATTTTCGACAATGCAATTGATGGAATGTTTCAGTCCACAGTAGAAGGCCAATTCATTACGGCCAATTCATCGCTAGCAAAAATGTATGGATATGCATCAGTCGAAGAACTTTGCACGTCTATTAGTGACATTAGTCAACAGCTTTATGTCCGTCCAGAACGCAGAAGTGAGTTCATGGGGACTGTGCTGCAAAACGGTGAAGTGTCAGACTTTGAGGCACAGGTATATTGCAAAAATGGCACAATATTATGGATTTCGGAGACGGTCCGATCGGTGAGAGATGCCCAAAACAATCTTATGTTTTATGAAGGTACGGTCAAAGACATTACGGACCGGAAACGGAATACTGAAATTTTGCGGGTGCGATCGAGTGAATTAGAAGACACCTTAGTTCAGCTCCGTTATAGTCAAGCGAAATTACTACAACAAGAAAAGATGTCGAGTCTTGGACAGCTTGTGGCGGGAATGGCGCACGAAATAAATAATCCTGTGAGCTTTATTTCCGGTAATTTAGTTTATGCGGAACAATATTTTGAAGATTTAGTGCGGGCATTTCACGAGGCAGGATTAGTACCGGGAGATGATATTGAATTTGTACTGAAAGATTTGCCCATACTATTGCAGTCTATTCGTACCGGGGCCGATCGGATTCGGTTGATTGTGCAGGCATTGAAGAGTTTCTCGCGCCTTGATGAAGTAGAGGAGAAGGAGGTTGATATTCATGAGGGTATTGAAAGCACATTGCTACTGTTATCTCATCGTTTAGATACGACGGCCAATCGTCCCAAGGTCAAAGTAATTAAGGATTTAGGTTCATTGCCAAAAGTGCATTGTTATCCAGGATTACTTAATCAAGCATTAATGAATTTGATGGGAAATGCGATCGATGCTTTGGATGCTAGTACAACGAATGGTAAACAACCAAAACTGGAATTACGAACTAAACTTGTAGACCCAAATCAAATTATGATCTGGATTTCGGACAATGGTTCGGGAATGCCAACAGAGGTTCAAGATCGTATCTTCGATCCATTCTTTACAGCTAAAGGAGTTGGTGAAGGGACGGGTATGGGACTTGCCATAAGCTATCAAATCATTGTGGAAAAACATGCAGGTCAGCTTGAATGTATCAGCGTGTTAGGGAAGGGAACTGAATTTGTAATCATTCTTCCGGTAAGTTTGGAAAGAAGCTTTGAAAAAGGATCGTTAAACAGCTTCAAAAACCTGTGAAACCGTCAAATTAAATTCAGGGAAAATGGATGAAACAATTCGATCGTTTCCCTGAAATTGTCGCACTTGATATTCCTCATCAATCAATTCATAAACAGAAATGGTCGGTTGTTTAGGCTGACCAATGTAGCGAACTGCACCTAATGCTAAATAGTCCACGATCCAATATTCTGCAATCCCTAACGCCTCATAATCACGAAGTTTAGTTAAATAATCATCGCGCCAGTTTGTGCTGACGACTTCTACCACTAACCTTGCCGAAGCACCTTCAGAAATTGTAGAATGCTTCTCCCAATAGGGATCTTGAGCTAGAACAGATCTATCCAGTACGATTACATCAGGTAAATAACTAGAATCAACTGAATCAATCTGAAGTAATTTTACTAGGGTATTATGAGCGACTGCATAGGGAAATCCAAGTCGTCGAATTTCTATATTGAACTCCGCTCCGATAAAACTACTGATTAACTCATGGGGGCCGGTCGGACGCATTTCGACAACACTCCCTTCAATTAATTCATACCGTCTTCCGTCTTCTGGATAGGTCTCCAGAAATTCTTCAAATGTCAATCTTTGCTGTAGTACTTGAATCATAAATTTAGTCTTTTTCCTCACTATAATAGCGAAAATAATAAATAGCGAAGCTTTAGCCCAATCGCGTGGCAAAGTTCTTTTCACGATTGGGTGACAGCGATCGTGCCTTCAAAATCGCCGCGCCAAGTAAGGCATAGGATAATAATCCGATCGTCGCTAAAGCAAAGGGACCAACTAACGGTATTCCTCCGACTGAATTCCACATCGTATGCAATACCGCCGCCGTCAAATAGCCAACCAGTAATGTCAACGCTGCACCCCGTGGCTTCAAAACTGCCAGCCCAATAGCATAGCCAAAATATCCGCTATAGGCCATGTGCCCCGCCATAGACCCCAACAATCGCGCAATTAAAATCTGTAATCCTTGCGCTTCACTCGCATCAGCCCCCACCTGCAACGTTGTATTTTGAATAATAGCTGGAACATACTGCCCCATTGTTTCTAATAACGTGAACCCCATGGCCGATGCAGTTCCAAATAATATTCCATCCAATGGTTCTCGAATGCCATACCGATCGCGCCACCGAGTCGATCGGCCCAATCCAATCAAGGCTAAAACCAGTAATGGCAAGGCTTTCAACAACTCCTCCATCAGCCCCGCACCAAAAAACATATTAATCAAATTCACATCATTAGGCGAAATTTGGCCCGGCAAGATCGATCGAAATACTTTAACAAATACTGAAAATATCGGACTTAAAATTAGGCCTACCGTACTCAATGCCACTAACAGAATCACCCACCACGCCTTCGGTTTCCCACAAAGTTGATAGACCCGATAATAGGCGGCAAGTCCCAAATATGTAGCCAAAATTCCATTGAACGATCGCTGATTTCCCACAGCAAAAAACAACGACACCACGGCCACAATTGTCACCAAAGCGGGAAAGATATAGGCTTTGCGTCGGATCTCTAACCCTGTCGAAAAAATAGGTAATAACTGCGTCAACGTGATTCGATCATGGTCTTCGGAACTCGTCATAACATTGGCATGGTTATCTTTATAGTATTGTGATGGCATAGGATGCTTGAATGATGAATTGCTTGCGATCGGTGTAAGTTCTTTATTTCTTATGGATGGAGATTCTTGCGAAACCTGATCAAATCGATACTCTGGACCATTCTGACCCAGAACAATCCGATCGCCATTCTGCAAAACTTGACACCCGACAAGGTGCTGACCATTCACAAACGTGCCATTTGAACTATTGAGATCGCAAATCCACCAACGAAACTCCATCCCGAATGTGGTCACTGAGCGAATTTCTGCATGTCGTCGTGACACGGATCCGTAGACCAATGGATCGACTGATATTAGACAATCTAAGTCACGCCCCATGGTCACACTGCAACCAGAGACCAATGAGTAAATAAACAGGGAATGGTCTCCCGGCTCAATTTGACATAACGAAGCCACTACTATCAAATCCACAATTCCACCCAAACATTGGCAGCCAACGCTAATATTCAGTCACGGTTAGTAAGCAGTTTAATCTAGTGAACATTAGATAAAATCTAAATCCAATTAAAGGTTAGATTTCGCATCTTTCACTGCTTCTAAGAATGCCCATATGCTTAAGGGAATCGTAATCACCAGAATACCTGTGGTCAGCGCACTCCCCCAATCCGGCGTACCTGAGGTCAGCTCGAACACACAACCGACCGCTGCGATCGCGGCCACACAAGAAAGTCCCAGAAACGTACTGCTTTTTGTTGTCATCATAATTTAATTCTCTCGTTATTATCAAAATGAATTTAAGTAGCGGTAGAGTTTAGGCCACTGCTTTTACAGTCTTCAAGGAAAACCCTTGTTTTTTTAGCTCTTGTCCGAGGGCGAGATGGTTCGGGATTCGATCGACAAACAGAATGCCATTCAAATGATCCACTTCATGCTGAATCACCCGAGACAACAAACCATCGGCGGTCAAGGTCTTCAGTCGTCCATACTCATCTTTGTAACTAACTTCCACTACATCGAGACGAATCACATCCATAAAAACGCCCACCACGCTCAAGCAACCTTCTTGATCCGAGACCTTTTCCCCGCCGAGTCGCTTAATCACTGGATTAATGAGCACAAGTGGCTCAATGTCCGGCTTATCGATTTCAACGTCAATCACCACGAGTTGCTTGTTAATCCCGACTTGCGGAGCCGCCAATCCAATTCCATCTTGGCTATACATCGTCTGCAACATTTGTCGCACAGTCTCCCGCAGTTCCTCATCAATTTTAGTGACACGTTTAGCGGGCTGACGCAACATCTTATCCCCCAACTGAACCACATCCAGCGGCGGGTTTTTCACTTTTTTCTTATCAATCACAATAGACGACGTAGTACTCATGGGTTCAATTCTCGGGGGCAATTCACGCAAATGGAATCCCTGTATTCTAGCGAAGTCTGCACCCCCATTACAAAATGCTCACCGAATCTGTCACTTATCACACTTGTTTTCAGCCTCAGGCAGATTTGATGGAGCAAGTCGCGCGCTTTCAGGTAGTGCCTTGCCCTTTACACAAAAGCACTACCCAGAATCTTTCCGATAACTTGACAATATAATTTGCCACTAGTGTTAACAGATATTGACAGAAAATTGGCTGACAGATTGAAGTGATTTTAGGATCCTAATCCAAATAAATTAGTAGGGCTACATCCGTACCATCTCACGGGGCTTCTCTATCACTGGAGCCGTCAGCGCTTCCTCAAGGGGCGATCGGCCCAACTGCTCTTCTGATATCAAACTTTCAAGATCTATACAAGCTATGTGTCATAAGAGTCCTAAACTGTTTGGACTGTTGTTGAGACGCATTTCTCTGATATAGTATTGGCCAAGATAAAGCTGAAATATTCATGAAAATTTATTATTCATTATGGAAAGATGGAAAATAGAGCTAACACCTAAATTAAATGGGGCAATCGCAGCTCTTATCGCCTTTGGAGTATTAACATTTTTCTATCTATTCAAGTTCGATGGCAATATTACTGGATTCTTTCGCCTGGGTTCTGTGTTGCCTCTGTCGCCCTATCTTGATGCGAAGCAAGCCTTAATTTACCCTGAACAAATCGGCTATGACGGTCAGTTTTTCTTAAATATGGCCCTAGATCCTTTTTTGGAGAATGACGGTACGATCGCCACACTAGACGCGCCTCCTTATCGCTATCGACGAATTTTCTATCCGTTGCTTGGCTATCTTCTGGGGTTGGGCAATCGGCAGGTAATTCCTTATATGCTGGTACTGATTAATTATCTATGCATTATCGCGTTGGTTTGGATGGCGAGTTGGGGATTGAAGCAAACTGATGAACCACGATGGCATGGATTACTGGTGCTTTGTGTGCCAGGGGTGTGGATGACCTTGTGGTTATCCACGGCTGATTTGTTGAGCAGTACGCTGCTGATGGGAGCGATTTGCTGCTATCGCCATACTCGATCGTACCTGAGTAGTTTATCAATTTCCCTTGCTTGTCTAACCCGAGAAACTATGGTGTTGGGCTGGGTAGCCCTAGTAATTTGCAGTATCAAGGATAGGAATTGGCGACTATTTTGGGCATTGATGGGGGCGATCGTTCCGATAGCTGGCTGGAACTCATATGTGGCTGCTCGACTAGTCGGTAGACAGGGTCCGACCCTAGAATCAATCTTTAGCTTACCGTTTGTAAATATCTTCCACAAATTTA
>JANXNM010000017.1 GCA_025354065.1 Synechococcales cyanobacterium 340R_concoct_173_sub
GCCCCTGGAACGAGTACCTACCAACCCTTAACCGAGGGTGTAGGCGTTCTGTCCGGTGCCTATTGGCAGAAATGGAACAAAGCCAAAACCAAACCCTTACCCGCTGCTACCGACTATCTCCCCGCCAGAACAACGGTCTGCGACGCTTACGGGAATGTAGGCATTCTCGCCAAATCACCCAATGGCCCCGCCGTCGTCAGTGACTTACTGAATACTCCCGATATCAATCGGATTAAGAAAATGATGTCTCGCTACCCGTCCGCCATTCGCCCTCAAGTAGGTTCCTAAATCATGTCTATTCTCAACAAATCTCGTGCTGTCGATGCCTACCAGGATTCTTTATTCATTAGAATCACTTCCTGGATGCTCTTTATCGGACTATTTGCCGCCTTAATCACCGTTGCAATCATCAATATCAAGCCCTACACCATAGTCATGGCAAGCGCCACGGCTAACGCGGCATGGATTCACGGCATTCCTCTAATCGGTCCGATATTTAAATCACTCTCGATCGGAGTGGAATACATCGCTGCGATTCTAGTCTGGGTGCCTATCCAGATTCTTGAATGCCTGTGGTTAGTGATTGCCCTGGACGCAAAAGCTCAGAAAGCCGCGCTCAGACAGTCCGCGTCCCTTTCCACTGATCTACAGGAAGCCAGACGAGGAGGGCCGGAATCTCGCGCCGCCGCCCGTCGCATTTCCCGAATTCCCTTCTTCTTCACCAAGTGGGCCGCAATACTCTCCCTTGGTGCCTATACCTTTGATGTCGTGGTCGGATTGCAGGCGTATCCGGTTTGGAAAGACTGGAACGCGTTCGTTTCGTGGAGCAAATCCATGAACACGATGTGGATTAACTTTAGCAACCTACAAGACCTGGTAATAATGCTTTTCAGCTTTGAAGCCGTCTTGGTTCTAACGCTCACTGTTTGGCAGTGGGTTGGATTCAGAAAGGACGGTTCTAGTGATGCTTAGCTCTATTTCGGGTGATTCTTTCCCGGTGCTATTGCAGCGCCACCATGAGCAATCTGATAACAATCTAGACAAGATTGAGGATATGGCTGATGAAGTCCTAAAAGGGGCCTTGCAATCCTCTGCACTGCCGCTAATGTATGGCCTTGGGGTTGGCTTCACGATCGCCGCCATATCTGGTGTCCCCATCATCGGGGCGATCGCGAGTAGTTACTTCATCTACAGCGCCGTCGCCACCGCCAAACGCAAAGGGACTGAAGCTGAGTACATCAAAGATTCAGGGATTCTAGCCCACTGTCTAAAAGAGCCTGAGTTAGTGCGTTATGCCGAAATCATCGGGCTTAATGCCTGCATGGATGAGATAAAAACGGCCTATCGTGACGGGCAACCCATCACCGCCGCCGCCCGAAAGATGATTAAGGCGTCAAATGAAACCCTTACTAGGCGAACGATTTCGAGCTTTATGGCTGAACTCAAGAAACTGGACAGCATCCCAGAGGATAAGCAAGCCTTGCTCCTCGATGCGTCCCCACAGACGGCGATCGCCCCTTCATCTACTAACTACGTCAACACCAAAACGGGCGCAGGAAGTTTTGTTCTAGATGCCGTGATGCGATCGCCTGGTATCAGTCGATTAATGATTGGAGGACAACGAACGGGGAAAAGCTACTTTGCCGCCGTTGCCTCTAGAGAGTTGGCCGCAAGAAACTGGAAGGTCTACCACGTCAATCTCGCCTCATATGGTACTGAAGATTCCTACTACTGGGAACATGCAACGCGATCCGTTGTTGGAGATCTGGCCTCAATTACGGACGAGAATGAAGCTAAAGCCTTGCTAGA
>JANXNM010000066.1 GCA_025354065.1 Synechococcales cyanobacterium 340R_concoct_173_sub
GGCTATGACACTTTATACGTGGAGTGAAAAAGGCATTCACGATATTTAGTGTGAACATCAATAGATAAATCTGTCCAACGGATTGAATAAACGGAAGCAGTCCGACCATGATCATTCGGATAAGATGGCTAACAATCAAGATGTTTACTTGTTATACCAGTCCTTACGCCATTGTTTCATTTGTTTGATTTCTGCGGCTTGAGAACTTAGAATATCTTGGGCTTCTTTTTGGATTTCAGGACGTTTTGACTTACCGATCGCATCCTTAGCCATTCCTAAAGCGCCTTCATGATGCGGAATCATGGCATTAATAAATCGCAAATCAAATTGATTATCCGATGTCCCTAAATCCATATTCATCCGCATCGCTTTCATTTGTTCCGAAGGTATTTCTACCATATGATTCATCTTAGTATGCCAAGTCATTGGAGTTGAGCTTGCTTTAGGATACCAATCCTTTCGCCAAGTTTTCATCATGGCAATTTCAGATTGTTGTGCTTTGATAATGCCTTTTGCTAGTTCTAACATCTCAGGACGTTTTGATTTTGTCAGGGCGTCTTTAGCCATAACAACGGCACCTTCATGATGCGGAATCATGCCGTCAATGAAGCGAAGATCATAGTTCTCATCGGCTGGACCAAGATTCATCTGAGGGTTCATCTCACCTGTGCTCATAGCATCATGGTTCATCTCCATTTTTGGTTCCATACTACTCATCGATTCAGCAGGATTCTTTCCAGCGATCGTAGAACAGGATGAAATGAGGCCAGTGGTAAGCGCCATCGCCCCAAATATTACTGCAAAATGAGACTTTGTTAAATGCGATCGCATGAGAGACTCCTGAGTAGAACGATATAGGATGTAATATTCATACTTCTAACCATCACATATCGAAGATGAAATGGACATGAAATTAAGTAAATACCTTAGGTTGGCTGCCAAACTCTGCCCAGTAAAGATCGTCAGATAACTGAATCCCTTACTGTACTCGAAGTGACGATCGCAAATCCCAGTAAGATCGATATTTTATAAGCTAGCAAGATTTAAATACTCCCTCGATTGAACACTTCTAATGCTTCCTCTAAATGACTGAAGAATCGATCGCTACCAATCAAATCCGTCAATCCATCGCAATCGAAAGTAGCTCTGACATCAGGAGCCAAACCAGACACGACAAAAACCACATGCCGCGTTGATAATTCTTTAACGACCTCGCGAATTGCCTGAGATGCGGAATAATCGATTTCCGTAATTGCTCTCGCTTCTAAAATAAACCACCTTATTGGAGAGGGGGCACCATACACTAAACTTTGGACTTGCTCGGAAAAGTAAGTTGTATTTGCATAAAACAAATCACGACTAAAGCGGTAAATAATCAGCCCAGGTTCCGAAATAGTACCAGGCCGAGGCGAAACGAGCTGCCAATATCTATTTTCACCGGGGATTAAGACAGAAGAATTAGGTCTATAGCTATGATAAACGTGCAAAGTTAATGACAACATCACAGCCGTAATAATGCCTTCTTTTACCCCGATAAATATTACGGTAGCCGCCGCGATCGCCGTTAGATAAAATTCTTCTCGGTGGGTTTTTAAGACATCAAGTATCCCTTGAATATCAATTAATTTCAGCCCGATCGAAAAAACGATCGCCGCCAGAGCCGCATTAGGTAAATACCCGATCGGTGCAGTTAGAAATAGGATGACAATTAACACTATGCCTACGGTTGTCAATTGGGAAACTTGGCTCCGTCCGCCCGCCGTATCAACGATCGCGGTTTTCGTTGGACTACCATTGACCACAAACGTCCCGCTTAAC
>JANXNM010000069.1 GCA_025354065.1 Synechococcales cyanobacterium 340R_concoct_173_sub
TCTGCGGTGAAGGAAGAAGACATAATAGGTCGATTTTTAACGGTGCCCCTATTGAAAACGTTCCTGTCCCCTTTGACAATCTTTTGACCAAATCCTTTTTTATGAAGAGGGTTGGCAAATTCGCGTTTTTTGCTATGATAGCTGAGCTTGAGAAATCAAGTGACCTCGGCTCATACCATGCGGATATGGCGGAATTGGTATACGCGTACGCTTGAGGTGCGTATGTCATTGACTTGCGAGTTCGAGTCTCGCTATCCGCATCTAGGAAAGGGAAAGAATCTGTATTAGGTTCCTTCCCTTTCTTTTTAAGATTTTACTGACCGTAAAGCGGTTTCTTAGCGACCAAATATTTGCTCATAAAATGAACGCTTTCTGTCACCTCAACAAAGCCCGCCGTCTGTAGACGATCGATCAAATTGTCTTGGGTATAGTTGCGATAAAACGGCTCGTGAAACGTATCCGAGAAGCCATCCATCACCGCGCCCAAATCCGGCGAGTCGCTCAACTGCACCGAATCACAAATCACAAATGTCCCACCGGGTTTCACCACTCGAAAGGCTTCATTCATAATCTGTTGCCGAATCGGGGCAGGCAATTCGTGGAATAAAAACACACAGGTGATCGCATGGAAATGATTGTCTAAATAGGGCAATGCTTCCCCCGGACCTTGCGTAAGCTGCGGCAATTCGCCAGGAAGCTGAGAGAGCAATTGGCTAGCTTTACGCAAATAAGCATTCGACAAATCTACGCCGTGCAACTTCACCTTAGGCAACATTCCCCGAATCATCCGCAACGTGCGACCCGTGCCACAAGCAATGTCTAGAATTCGAGTGTTTTGAGGAATCTCGTCCTTAAAAACCTCTAATCCAGCCTTAAGCGGAGCCAAAATCCGACGACGCATCGCATCCGCTGCACCATTGAATAAGATCTCGACCTGCAAATCGTACATCTGTGCCGATCGATCGCTCAAGTAGCCATCGGTCTGGTGATGAAAATTTTGAGTGTAGTAATTCGGCAATCCAGCGGTGTCAATTTCTGGAGAAAAATCACGGGAAATCTTTTGCTGGGCGCGGTTCCAAATTTGGGGCAAATCTAGACAAAGGGCTGGATAATATTTTGCAAAGTCATCCCACGCATCATCAAAGAGCAACGATCGGGGATAAATACCTTTTTCCGCATCCTCCCAATCTACTTGGAGCAATTGTTCATAGCGACCGCGTACAAGTTGGATCATCTCAGCGGAAATATCGCTACCAGAATTCTCTGATCTCTCCGACGGTGCTGTAATGAATCCTGTGGCCGCAGCGGCTTTGAGTGCGCGGGTCGATAATGTTTTG
>JANXNM010000114.1 GCA_025354065.1 Synechococcales cyanobacterium 340R_concoct_173_sub
CTGCTGAAACCAGAGGTTAATGGTATTCCGACTAATATTGAACATCTCGCTGGCGTCTTGTTTCTTAAAGCCATTGAGTTCAATTGACTCAATCACTTTCTGACGGAAATCGTAGCTGTAAGCTTTAGCCATAATTATCTCGGGGGGAGCGTTATTTCCTCTAGTCTATGTCCTAATCAAAATGGCCGCCGCTATAGTAAACCACATTGAATAATGATCGTTATCTCAGAATAGTTTAGTAATCTTTCCGAGTTCTTGACTTTCTTTTCCTATAGTTGAATTCAGTTACACGAAACCCCACAGAAACATAAGGTTCTAACCATGATGAATAACAAAGTAAAAATCGCTCTAACTGTTGCTGGTGTCGCGATCGTCGGTTTAATTGGCATCGAGCGCTCTAGTTTCGCTCAAACTGCCATCCAAAGTCCCATAGCTGTTTTAGAACAACAGAAACAAGCTGTTGAATCAGCCGGAGGTGATGGCGATGGTGAGACCAATGATGATGCTAAAGAGAAACAAGAATCGGCCAAACTTCAATCTCTAGCTAAAATTACCCCTCAGCAAGCCCAACAAGCTGCGGAAGCCGCTCAAGGTGGTAAGGCCAGTAGTGTCAAGCTAGAAAATGAGAATGGTAACGTAGTTTACTCTGTCGTTATCGGCAAAGCTGAAGTCACAGTCGATGCGGGTAACGGTCAAGTATTGTATGCCGAAGCGATCGAAACTGAAGGAGAAAAAGACAATAACGATGATAAAAAATTAGATGCTTCTCGACCTCGAAGTACTATTCAAGTCACTGAAACAAAAGATATCGATTCTGAATTAGGTGAACTAAAAATTCTTCCCTAGACTAGCTTAGAAATATTCGTGTGTTCTACAAACTGTTGGGCGATCGATTGATTTAACCGATCGCCTAATCATTCTTCATTCATCTAGGTAAAATGTCATGAAAAAAGGTGCAGCAGTTCCAAATTCAAATGAGTTTACTGGGTTCCAGCCGATCGTCACCTCTCTGAGGAGCTTCAATAGCCCGAGAAACCGGGGGTTCAGGCTCTGAAATTTTTGAATTTGGAACTGCTGAAATACAGCAGAGAGCCTCAAAGAAAATAAGATATGGTGGTAGGATTGGTAAATTAATCCCATGAAATAATTCCGGTTGGTATGTGCGAAAGAGCCTCTTTAGATTGAATCTATATCTGAAAGCAACATCTACAGAAGACATTTATCTCAATTATCAGGAAACAACATAATGAGTACAGAATTAGCCCCCACATCAACAAATTGGTTCAGCAAAGTTCCCGAAGTCACGCTCTCGTTTTGGGTCATCAAGATCCTGTCTACTACGGTCGGTGAGACAGTCGCTGACTTTCTGGCGGTCAATGCAGGCTGGGGCAAAAGCACGACCTGAAGCTGATTTACTGTGCCTCTACTGCCGAGGAAGCAGAACAGGCGCTTCTAGCATTTGCTCAGAAATGGGACAAGCAATATCCAACGATTAGCAGATCTTGGCTCAGTCATTGGGAACGCCTTATTCCGCTCTTTGCCTTCCCAGACGATATCCGTAAAGCGATTTATACCACCAACGCCATTGAGTCTTTAAATATGACGCTTCGTAAGATACTGAGAAATCACCGTTCCTTCCCAACCGATGAATCAGCGATGAAAGTAATTTTCATGGCAATGAACGATATCTCAAAGAAATGTACCATGCCTATTCGTAATTGGAAAGGCGCATTAAATCGCTTTGCAATTGAATTTGAAGGGAGGTTCCCAATGTAAGAAATAACGATTTGACACAAACTACTTTACAAACCCTCGACCATATCATTCCCATGAGTCGAGGTGGAATGAATCAGTTAGAAAATTTGGCTTTGGCTTATCCACAATGCAATAGCCATAAGTCAGACAAGATTGAGGCAGTTGATCCCGTTTCAGAACAAATAGTGCCACTTTTCCGATTTCAAAACTATTGGGTGAAAATCGGATTTGAGACTTACAGTATTCACAACATCCTTGAGCGAGATCGGTGACTTGTTTTTTCACCGTACCCGAAATCTTTGCTCTTGCCATAATGTTTAAAATGATCTACCGAACATCTGGACTTTGAATTCCGAGACTATCCATCAGTGTTAGGAGTGGCACTTGCCGGATGGCAGACAACTTAGCAAGTGCCTCAATACGCTTAACCCCGATCGCCTCAATTTGATGCCCAACCGACAATAACTCCTCATACTCGGATGCAGTGAGCATCTCCTCATCTCGCTTATCAGCTAACAACTGATAACGATCGTTTAACTCTTTCGGTATCCCTTGACTAATTACTTTAAGTAATACCGTTTCATCGGAACTTAAAACCGATGATTTGAGACGGGCACGCAAAAATAATGCGCAATTCACCAAACTCTCCAAATCAGGCTCATTTAGATCTTCTACCGCCATCAGAAGTTCATCAACGCTCATTGTCACCTCTTTAACCATCCTATCTCTCATTATAAGGGCTTTTCAGAATCCCCTCTCCCTCTCTCACCTGAAACCCTTTCTGAGTCTCACTTCTAGTCTCATCACCCCCCTTTCCCCTCCTCTCCATTCCGTTATCTCGTCTCATAGTTGTCTTATTCTATATAACGTTTATTATTTAGAATCGAGATAAGGGCCGATCTCAAGAAATAGACCCAGTAAGCAAGAGCCGATCGCTTCTGATCCCCAGACGGGGGACAATCGAGACTTTATGACTGGAATCCCGATCGCCAATCGTCGTCAAACAATGGGTAAGCTTCGACCAAACCCACCGCCACCAGGAGTTTTAATTTCAAAAACATCGCCCACTTGCATCTGTACTTCGGACCGACCAGTTAGTACTTCGATCGCACCATTGTTGCGCTTAACCGAGTTGTGCCCGATCGCCCCTGGTTCGCCGCCATTCAAGCCAAATGGGGGAATCACTCGATGTCCAGATAAGATTGCAGCCGTCATGGGTTCACGAAATTGAATTTGGCGAATCACCCCATTACCTCCCTTGTATTCTCCGTTGCCGCCGCTATCAGGACGGATGCCAAACTGGTTAACCAAAACTGGGTATCGCCATTCTAAAACTTCTGGGTCGGTGAGACGAGAATTTGTCATCTGAGTCTGGACGGCATCGGTGCCATGAAAACTAGCACTAGCACCCGCGCCACCGCAGATAGTTTCATAGTATTGATAGCGATCGTTTCCAAATGTGAAATTATTCATTGTGCCCTGAGATGCCGCCATCACACCCAACGCACCATAGAGCGCATTCGCGATCGCCTGGGATGTTTCGACATTACCCGCAACGACCGCCGCTGGATATTGGGGATTCAGCATCGAGCCTTCTGGCACAATAATTTGCAATGGTTTCAAGCAACCTGCATTGAGGGGAATATCAGCATTCACTAGGGTCCTAAATACATATAGAACTACTGCTTTGCAAATGGCTAGTGGCGCATTGAGATTGGTGGGTTGTTTGGGAGAAGTTCCTGTAAAGTCAATCGTGGCCGATCGAGTTTCGCGATTGATTTCAATCTGTACCCGAATCTCGCAGCCATCATCCATTGGATAAATAAAACGACCAGGATTAAGAACGGAAATCGCACGTCGGACTGACTCTTCTGCATTATCTCGAATGTGCTGCATGTAGGCCGTTACTGTTTCAATGCCATACCGATCGATCGTGGCCAATAAAGCTTGTACCCCTCGCTCATTAGCGGCAATCTGCGCTTGAAGGTCGGCGATGTTAATCTGAGAATTGCGGGCGGGATATTGACAATCATTCAAGAGAGTCAACAACTCAGTTGTACGAAATTGACCATTAGCGACCAGTTGGAAGTTATCAATGAGAATGCCTTCCTGTTCGATCGAGGTGCTATATGGCGGCATAGAGCCTGGGCTGATGCCACCGAGATCGGCATGGTGTCCGCGTGAGGCAACGTAGAAGATTGGCATAGAGTGAGTGGGTATGAAAATTGGAGTGATAGCCGTGATATCTGGAAGATGGGTCCCGCCGTTGTAGGGATTATTGGAGATATAGACATCGCCAGGTTGGAGAATATGGTTTGTGCGGATGAGACTAGTGACCGTTTCGCTCATTGAACCCAGATGTACTGGGATGTGTGGAGCGTTGGCAATAAGTTGTCCGGCCTGATCGAAGATGGCACAACTAAAATCGAGGCGTTCTTTGATATTGACTGAATAGCTAGTGTTTTGAAGCGTAATCCCCATTTCTTCAGCGATCGATTTCAACAGATTGTTAAAGATCTCTAGTTTTACGGGGTCAGGATCAGATAAATCCTTTGCTGTTCGTTGAGAATCTAGTGAATTAGTTAATTGATGGGTAAGGATCAGGTCATAGTTTGTAGTTACTCTGCCAGTCCAATCTGGCTCAATGACATTGGTTCCTGTAGATTCAACAATAATGGCAGGGCCGACAATTTCATCACCAGGTTGGAGATTGGCACGATCGAATATTAGTGCGTTATGCCAATTGTTTTTGGTGTAGATTTCTATTGTTTTTTGCGAGGTGTTTGCTCTCACTTGTTCTCGTATAGGTTCGATCGGAGTTGGTGTGATACCAATTGCTTCTACTGTGGCTGATTCAACAATTAGATCTCTATTGTCCATACTGAATCCATAACGTTGATGGTAAATCGACGCAAATTGCGATCGCATAGTCTCAATATTGAGATCAAAATCTACAGATAAAGGGGCATCGGTCCCCGCATAGCGAAGATGGAGTTGTTGCTGAATTTGTTGTTGCTCGATCGCGATACCCTGTTCACTAATTTCTTCCTGGGCGATTCGGCTCAAACTATCTAGTTTTGTTTGAATGATCGCGATTTCCTCTTCTGCAAGTGGTAATTCGATAGCTTGCTCTTTCACTACCCGCACATCTGCCAAGCCGATTCCATAAGCAGATAGCACACCAGCATAAGGATGGAGCAAGATCTGCTTCATTCCTAGCGCTTCTGCTAATAGACAAGCATGTTGACCGCCTGCACCACCAAAGCAGCATAGAGAATAGTCGGTGACATCATATCCACGTTGGCTGGATATTTTCTTAATTGCAGTAGCCATTTTATCGATCGCAATATCCAGAAATCCGGTGGCCATTTCGACGGGAGTGCGACGATCGCCAGTTTGAACTTCAATCTCCGCTGCTAGTTCGGTAAATTTGGCGGTAACTATTTCTGAATCGAGTCGGAGATCTCCTGTCGTTCCAAATACTGCGGGAAAGTAGTCTGGCTGAAGCTTGCCGACCATCACATTCGCATCTGTCACCGTCAAAGGACCGCCGTTACGATAGCAAGCTGGGCCGGGATAAGCGCCTGCTGAATGTGGTCCGACTCGATAACGTCCGCCATCAAAATGCAGAATTGAACCACCACCCGCCGCAACCGTATGAATGGCCATCATTGGAGCGCGGAGACGAATGCCTGCGACTTCAGTTTCTAGGGTACGCTCGTAATGACCGTTGTAGTGAGAAACGTCGGTACTAGTCCCGCCCATATCAAAGCCGATTATTTTGGTGCATCCCGCGATCGCACTAACTTTAATGGCTCCGACAATTCCACCAGCAGGCCCAGATAAAATACTATCTTTGCCTTGGAAATTCTGAGCGCGAGTTAGACCGCCATTCGATTGCATAAACATTAGTTCACAGGATTTCCCCTGTTGTGAGCCTAGGGCGGTCGCGACTCGATCGACATATCGTCGCAAAATCGGCGAAAGATAGGCATCGGCAACGGTGGTATCGCACCGACTAACCAATTTCATCAGTGGACTCACTTGATGGGAAAGCGAAATTTGGGTAAACCCGATATCTCGGACGATCGCCGCTAATTGGAGTTCGTGGTCGGGATAGCGATAGCCATGCATAAACCCGATCGCACAAGCTCGAATCCCATCGTTGTATGCGCTCTGTAGGGAGTTCTTCAATGTTTCGTCAATGACCACTGGGATCAATTCTTCCCCTTCAGCAGTGACGCGTTCATTAACTTCGACAACACGCTCGTAAAGCATTTCAGGAAGGACTATTTGCTGAGCAAAAATATCTGGACGATGCTGATAGCCAATGCGAAGTGCGTCGCGGAATCCTTTGGTAATGATTAAGAGAGTACGATCGCCTTTACGCTCCAAGAGGGCATTTGTCGCAACAGTAGTCCCCATTTTGACCGTGGCAATTTGTTCCGCTGGAATCGGTTCGTCCGCTGCTAGTCCCAATAAATCTCGAATCCCTTGAATTAGTGCGTCATCATAACGTCCGGGATTTTCCGAGAGAAGCTTATGGACAAGGATTTTCCCATCTGGGCGTTGGGCAACAATATCGGTAAATGTGCCACCGCGATCGATCCAAAATTGCCACTTCGTCATGATGCTTTGCCTACTGTAAAATATTGGTTATGCATAGCTTACGGAATACTATTTTGATAGTAAAATATCGCTCAAAATATAGTTGAATATAAGCTTGCAACTCCAATGTTCCGAATCAGCGAACGATTACTCACCCATAGAACTCAATGTGAAGTATGGATTACCGACACTTAAACCATTTTGAGTTGAAGCAAATTTGTTATTTTTTAACTCTGGTCCAAGCTGGCAATAACTTTACAGAAGCAGCCAAACAATTAGGAATTAAACAACCCCCTTTGACTCAAAGAATTCAGGCATTAGAAGAATTATTAAGTATTAATCTCGATCCGATTGAAGTTAAATTACTCGATCGTAGTAAACGACCTATTGAACTAACCGTAGCTGGACATATTTTCCTCACTGAGGTTGAATTGGCACTAATGCACCTCGACCGTGCCATTGAGGGAGCTAGATCTGCCAGCCAAGGAAAAGTTGGCCGTTTGAGAATTGGCTTTTATACTTCTTTTGCAGCGGGCACTCTACCAAAAATGGTCCGTCAATTTCAACAGAGCTATCCCGATATACAAATAGAATTATCCGAGATTCCAGTTATGCAAAAGACTGAGCTAATCAAACTACTTAAGCAACAACAACTAGATATAATTTTTCATAATTCTTTCGATATAGCTGAGGAAGATTTGGGTATAAATGTCATGCCGATTTTATCGGAATCTTTTATCATCGTTTTACCTGAAACCCATGCCCTCGCCAAGCTAAAACAGATACGCCTAGAAGCATTAATAGATGAAGCGATTATCCTTCCAGATCTCGATGCCCTTCCATTTTACGGACAGATTATCACCCGTTGTCAGGAGCTAGGCTTTGAGCCAAAAATTACCCCAAATATTAAAGTAGCGGGAATTTTTACTATTTTGAGTTTAGTCGCTTCAGGAATGGGAGTCGCAATTTTACCCAGTCATATTCAAGTCCTGAGTTATCAAGGAGTTGCCTATCGATCCATTCAAGACTCTCAATTGACCCGTCAAGCAGTCGCAATTTGGCGAGATGATCATACTTCGATCGTCTTACGACAATTTCTCGCCCTTATTAAAAAGGAAATGAATTAAACAGGATTGCTGTTTAGGAGGCGACCGGGGCACAAAATTCAAAGCAGAATTATTTGATATTGCAATGGCTAATAGTTGACAGCTTAGGAGAACAGGATTATTCAAATGACACACTTATGCAAGAGGTGGTTGCACAAATTACTTGGTATCTGAGAATCAAATATAGACAGTCGATTTTAGGAAATAGGCAGAGAACAGAAGGGCGATCGTTTGTAATCTAAAGACGGACATGACAGCTATTAGTCCCACCAATACTCAACGATAACGGTGTCTTCTTTGTGCAAACGGATATAGGCGGAGAACTGCCAGCCAATATTGCATTCTTCAAGGGGTTTGATGCTGTCGTAGACTGTCACGATGTCACAGGACCACTCCTTTCCAAATTCGACTAGACGTGAGACGGTCTCTTCTTGATTATTTGCGGCATATAAATAAAGCGTGTCAGCATGAGGCTTCTGACGATTCCAGCGAGCTTGTTGCCATAACTCATCAATTAAGAAACCCAACATGAAGCCTTCTTTGTCCGTTTCAAAGTATTGATGCTTCATGGCCAAGCTACTCCATAACTGCTGGTTGTCCATCAAATCCTTCAATACTTTTGGACCATCTAGAGAATTCCAACATTGTTGGTACAGAATCGAGGCTTGCTGTTGTAAGAGAGTATATTCCGTCAACTGTTTAACTCGGTCTAGGTCAAGCGAGGGCATAGGTTAATCTCTTCTGAGCAGTGATGATAATTCTAAACTATTCGTAGATTTAGAAAGTATAACGATAAGAAGAAGCTAGAGGAGAAGATAAAATTTTAGTACAATTGAAGAAATACCTGAAACAAGATATTCCTACATTAGAAAGATTCTCTCAACGTAATCTCTCTTAAGCGAAAGCTTTGTATCTTACTTATCGTGAAAATTCTGAATTTATGCCACAACTTGTAACGCAAGTTCTATGGGAACATAACAAGGCTCTTATCGAGAAAATTAAAAGTTCGATCGGACGTAATTAGTATCTTGAATAGACTCTCAATCTTTGTCGAAAATTGTTAGCCGACAATGACTCCTACTAGAGCGGCAAATGATGAGGTCCAACACCGAGCATTAGAGAAACTTGCTTCCTATTCCATGTTCAAAAATTACGTCCATAATAAAATCTATTCTATTCCATTATAATTGTTGAGCGATTACAGTTTTAGCTCAGAAAAGGTGGCAAATCAGCATTAATCCTTAGACTGAGAGAAATTAGAGGGATACACTTTCCTCTAAACTAGCTCTTATAAAATTCTCGTTACACTTTTTAGCTCTAAGATCGACAAGAAAAGAAATTAGAGCACAATCTAGATTTCACCATTTCCACCACCTAATGTAGCAATCTTCTCCATATGGCTGATTCTCTATTTCCAGAACTAACCCACTACAATACTTTTCTGGGAGCACTTAAAACCCGCATTCGTACAGCACAAATTCGAGCTGCGTTAGCGGTAAACCAGGAACTGATTCTTCTTTATTGGCATATCGGGCGAGAGATTTTACAACGACAAAAAGAAGAAGGATGGGGAACTAAAGTAATCGATCGCTTAGCAAATGATCTGAAACGGGAATTCCCAGATATGACTGGTTTTTCGTCTCGTAATCTGAAATATATGCGAACCTTTGCCGAGGCTTATCCAGATGAACAGGTTGTGCAGCGCTACGCTGCACAAGTCCCTTGGAGACATAATCAAGTACTCCTTGAAAAACTAAAGTCATCTGAAAAACGGATATGGTATGCACAAAAATCTATAGAAAATGGATGGAGCAGAGATGTTTTAGTTCTCCAAATTGAAAGTGATCTTTATACCCGCCAAGGGGGAGCTATCACTAATTTTCAACGAACTATTCCATCCCCGCAATCCGATCTCGCTCAGCAACTTATTAAAGACCCTTATAATTTTCAGTTTCTGACACTAAGTTCGGATGCACAGGAGCGAGATTTAGAGCGTGGATTGGTCGAGCATATTCGTACTTTTCTTATGGAACTTGGTATGGGTTTTGCTTTTGTAGGAAGTCAATATCCTCTAGAAGTGAGTGGGAAGGAATATCGGATTGATTTACTTTTTTATCATGTCCCTCTACATCGATATATTGTAATTGACTTGAAAATGGGAGAATTTGAGCCTCAGCATTCAGGACAAATGAGCTTCTATGTCGCTGCTGTCGATAATATCCTCTGTACCGATCGAGATGATCCAACAATTGGAATCATTTTATGTAAATCCAAAGACCGGACAACCGTTGAATATGCGCTTCAAGGAACCCATCAGCCGATTGGTATATCTTCCTACCAGATTGAATCTAAATTACCCCAATCATTAGAGGAAAAGTTGCCTACAATTGAGCAACTTGAACTTGAAATAGCAATTGCTACTGCCGAACTTTCCAAACAGATTCAAGAAAGAGACTCTAAAGATACCTAACTCAAGATCACCTGACTACTAAATTTATGTAAGCAGCAGCAGCGTTTTTCTTTTAAAAATAGCTTGACGGGAAACGTTTCCCGTCAAGCTATTAATTGTCAATATCCAACTATTTCAACACCTAATCTTCCGCCATTAGAGACTCGATCTGCGCTAGGAGCTTAGCTAAATGCCGTTGCTTCTTGGGATCGTCCAATAGTTTAGATTTCACCAGCGATCGGTAAGCCTGGTCTAACTGCTGCTTCATAGTAAGTTCTGTTTCTACGACATCAGAAGAATTAAGGTTTTTAACCTGCTCCCGAATTTGGCTTAGAGGCAAATTTTTACTGGTGGTCTCTTTAAGTAAATTAGAACGCTGCTCCTCATCCTTCACCCGTGCAATTACTCTAGCTTTCGTATATTCTAATTGTCCCTGACGCAAAGACTCTAGAACATTATTCGGAAGATTGAGTAGTGGCAAGCGACTCGAACGGAAACTCTCTGCGTTAAATCTACCTACAGATGACAGTAGTATTTCAACGCGCTCCAATTGACGGGAAACGTTTCCCGTCAATTCAGAACCTCGCTTTTTTCCATTCGCAGCTTGGTTAAGAATTGAGACGAGTTCATCAGCCTGAATATTTAAATCTAAAGAAAGCAACTCTAAAATAGCCTCAGTTTCTTCTATGGGATTGAGATCTTCTCGTTGAAGATTTTCCATCAAAGAAACTTGTAGTGCTTCCCGATCGCTCATTTCCTTAGAGACAATAGGAACTTCTAACAAACCCATTTCCTGCGCTGCTCGCAATCGTCTCTCTCCAGCTAACAATTCATATTTCTCTTGTCCAACCGGACGCACTAACAGTGGCTCTAAAATTCCATGTTCTCGAACTGACTGCACTAGTGCCAGCATTTTTTCAGGAGAAAAATATCGACGCGGTTGCTTGGAAGGTAACGTGATCTGTTCAATTGCAACAATAATTGCTGAAGGTTGTGCTGCTTCAATAGGAGTTTCTGGATCAGGCTGACTCAAAAATGCAGCTACGCTTCGCATGGGTTCTAGTTCAGGTCTTTTTCTTACCATTAGAGTTTCTCCATATTTTCAGCGATCGAATCCAATACTTTGACCATCGCATGTCGAGGATCATAAATGGCTAGCGGTTGACGAGCCATCGAAGCATCTGCAAAAGCGATCGCACGAGAAATGGCTGGAAATATTGGAGCCACTACTGCTAGTTGTTGCTGCGTTGCCTCCAAGATCGCTTTATCCTGTCCTGTATTGGAGTACATCATTGGAACAATCCCAGCAATTTTAAGACCTGGATTAACCTGTTCCCTAATTTGTCGCACGGTATCTAATAGCAAGTCAGTTCCTTTGTATGCTTTAAAATGAGTTTGGAGTGGAATCAGTACGTGGGTCGCTGCCACTAAACTCAGAATACTTAAAATCCCTAGTGTTGGAGGACAATCAATCAGAATGAAGTCATATTGATCAATAACTCGATCTAAAATTCGCTTCAATTTCCATTCACGCGCCAATGCAGAATGTAACTGAACTTCAGCAGCACTGAGGGTGATATTTGAAGGGACCAAGTCTAATCCATGTAACCCAGAACGAATCGGAAGTGGGGAGTCATTTAAAAGAGAATCTACGATCGTCTCTTCTACCTCATAAGGTTCTAATCCCATGAAAGTTGTCAAAGAAGCCTGTGGGTCCATATCTACCAGCAAAACTTTATGGTTCCGATTAACTAGCTGATACCCTAGGTTCATTGAAAGACTCGTTTTTCCAACTCCTCCGGATTGATTGAAAAATGCAACAATTTTTGCCACAGCTTAAGCCTGTAATGATATGGATTATTTTAAGCGCTTAAGGGGCAAAACTATGACCGCTCTCCATTCGATCTGCTTGTCGAAAGATAAGATCACTCGGTAAGAGACTTATATGATTTCGACAATTGTGCAACACCTGTCGCACAATTAGCTCACTCCTACCTGCAATAAAAGACTGATTTATGATTTAGCCTTACGAACCTCAAGACAACTTCATTGACCACCTTAATCACAACATCAGGCCGATCGGACTAAACGTGATGAGACGGAATCACTAACCTCTTCATGACGACTACGACTAAACCAAGTGGCTTCATCTCCTTTAAGTTCTTTCCAAAGCGATCGGGAACGCATGATTTGCTCAGGAGTCAATCTTGATTCTTTGATCTGATAGGGTTACTCATTTTAAGAATCATCCCACTCAGCAACGATCGCCCGATATTCTTCCAATGCGATTTGATACCCCTTCGTCCCACCTTTTTTTACTCCCCATAGCAGTTCAATAATATCCGTCTGCGTCCAGCCTCGGCGGTTCAATTCAAGCGCAATTTGGGTACGGTTTGGAGCAGGTTCAAGCTCTGAACTCGGTTGAACTGAACCCTGAACCCATGGATCTGAATCTAGCTCTAAGCCTTTCTCTACATAAGGTTCAGACGTTGAACCCAAGCTTGAACCTGGTTCAGACCGATCGCTACCTTTTGAACCCGGTTCAGACGGTTGAACCTGATTTGAACTCGATAATCGATACTGTTTTAGTCTCTCTAGATCTAACTCTGGGACGTTCGGTATCCCTAACCATTCATTCCCTTTCGTGGACCAACCCAGCCCATACCAACCTAAAAATCGACTATCATTCAGCGCGATCGGAGGAGCCGTAAAGGCACTATTTCCACCCTTGGTAAACGATAATTCCTCTGGGGTCGCCAGGACATAGGCCGCATAGGACTGAAGGGCATTTGCGCTGTTGAAGGTAAGAGCAGTCGCCGTGTTGACTGGGGCGATTAGGAGAACAAAGCGATGATGACATTGGTTTAGAGTCGCGGCGCTGACCAGTTCATCGCGGAGCCAGTCGGTAAAGTTTTTACTCCCATTTGGAAAATCGGGCGTAACTTGATTCATCGTCACTCCTTTTAGTCTGAGTAATGTGTCCCGTAGTTCGTCGATCACTAATAGGGATGGATTTTCAGCGCTGGATGAAGTTGAGGTCCAATCTATATAAAGTCGATAAATTGAACGGGCCGCAACGATCGGGTCTGCTCCTGTTTCAAGGGATGGATTGATATGCTGGTCCGACCATTGCCAGTACCAGTCTTCTTGGTTAAATTGCTTGATGGTACAGGAACCCAGCCAGGATTCTGGTTGTTGTTGTTTGAAGCCCAACATCATGGCAGCGGCAACAATTCCCTTACCTGTTCGAGGCGGGGCACAGAGAAATGTACAACGCAGATTTTTGAGGAAATGACTCGCAACATCTGTCATTTTCGAGGAACGAGAGACCGATTCTTGAACTTGAGATTCTGCCTTTAGGGCGATCGCGGGACTTACAAATGATGGAGCGATCGCGGGACTTGTTACTTCTACAGGTGATGTGATTTCTGCTTCTAAGGCTTCAAATAGTTCACGATCGGCTTCGGGTAAATACTCTAGAAAGTTACCTCGGTTAATGTCTTGGAATGCCTGACGGCGGCTTTGTCGTTGGGTTTGAAATTGTTCGTAGGTGAGGAGCGCGAGTACAACCGGGATAATCAAACTTCCACCAGTGACGGCCCAGGCGATTCCAGTCAGAACTAAGCCGCTAATAATAGTTTGGGCGTAGTTTTCTTGTTGGGCGGTGTGGATTTGGGCGATTTGTCTAGCTGCTTCATTCGGTGCGATCGTCCCACTTTCAATCCCTTGAATCAGACGCAGTGCAGTTTTTGACGGTAAGCTGTTCATAATTCATATTTGGAATAAGCCCCGGAAATAACGTTATTTCCGGGGTATTTTCTTAGATAACTTCGGTCCGTTGAGCCATCGCTTCATTCAAAATATCCAACGCGATCGATAGCATCTTCCACACTTCGTAAAGGATTTCAATGCCGAACATTGTGGCCAAGGCTGCAACCACATTGAACCAAGCAATATCGTTCAATGACGGGGAGACGAGGACAATACCTAGCCGATCGTACCCACCCACGATCGGTGGATAGTAACCGAAACAGAGAATTGCATCGATGACGTAGGCGATCGCCCGCGCATTTTGCATTCGTTCAATCCATTCCAATGGGATATTGTTAAACCGTTGTTTCAACTGACGAAGCATGGGTGTATCGGTACTTTTGAAGGCGATCGATTTGAAGCGAACTACCCAAGACATCAGGACAAGTAGCGCTTCTGGATCGTTTAATACGAGCTTTGGCAACATTTGTTGGCCTTGGAGAATTGCCCAAAGTAAGCAACCTAGAACGAAGGTAGTGGCGATCGCTCCGGTGGTGAAGAGATAACCAATCAATGGAATATTCGCAATCACGCTGAGGATTTTGTTGTCGGCTAAGCCTGAACCAAGCCAGTTGACGATGTTGATATAGGGCTTGATATTCGCAAATGCTAGACAGCCGATGCCGATTAGTAAGCAGAAACGGAGGAATTGGATCAGCCAATGGGTGCCAGATTTTTGAGAGTTTGGGACCGAAGTTGTGGTGGCTTCTGGCTCTTCAGATTCAAACCCATAATGATCTGGATTGGCTGAGCTTTTGGGTTTACGTTTTTGGGCTTCCTGCTGGATGCGGGTTTTCAGCGTTTCAAATAGGTTTTTTAGATCGAGCGGTTGGTTCATGATGTTCACCGTTGAGAGGGCATGGTGTAACGTGTTCCTCGGTATCGTTTCGCAGCAGCAGCAATGAGATGACGATCGTTCGTAAATGCCGTTAGTCCGACGATCGGAGTTAGCGGATCAACAGAATTCGCAATGATTTCTCCGGTTAAACCATTGCTATCACAGACCACATTGCCAACGGATAACGGCACCTTCCGAGCGGAATCGATCACGGGCATTCCTTCGGTAATCGCCGTCAGTTGGGTTTTGTCTGATGAGGCGACGACCATTAAGCAGCCAGATTCATACCGTTGACGGGCGATCGTATCCTTCTGTTTGGCTAGGTCTTGGGACAGGCGCAGTTTATTGGCTTCTTGGTCTTGAATAGCACGGGTTTGACGGTTAGTTTCTCCTTGGATTTGCATCTGTTGCAGTCCGCTGAATCCACCGCCGAGACTGGATTGGGCTAGGAGAGCAGCTCCCAGAATTAAGAGATTTCGCGGTGTCAGCATGTCTCCTCGGGGGTGGCGCTTTTGAGGGCGGGAGCGTTCCGGGATGAGGCAAAGTATGACCCGTCGCCCTTCAAGCCGAAAAAAGGTAACTCGATTGCACGAATCCGATCTGCTGCTTTTACGTAAGAGTTTTGGATCCCTTGCTCAATGATTTCAGCGGCGCGATTCGCAAATTCGTCACCCATTTGATCCATGTTCGTTTCTAGATTTTCTAACAGATGCTGTTGGTGCGCGATCGGTTTTGTTAATGCAGATAGTTCTGGAACCGAGGCTGAGGAATTCTTTGAGCTGGGCATAAAGCCTTGGGGCTTTGAGTTTGTGTATTTGTTAGCCATGATTTTGCATCCGTTGTTGAAGTTGTGATTCGTACTGACGAATGGTTCCGCCACGATTTAGCCATGTCACTAAACCTTTGAGAAGATCTAAGTCACAAGCCGTGTAGAGATTAAATTCGTCTGGATATATCCCTAAACATTTGCGCCAATATTTCAGCGTTTCGCGAGGAACTGGACGCTTCCGAATCCGCTGCAACAAATGACGTAAATCTGAAGCTGAGTATCGACCGTCTGTAAAGTAGGCGGGGTCTTTGTTTCGGTTCATTTCATTACCCTGGGTATTACCCCACCTATTACTGGGTCATTACCCTGGGTGCCAGATGGGGAATTTATTGGCACGATTTTTATAAATCGCATAATTTGACGATATACTAACATAGAATTCTATGCTATTACCACTTAATACGATGATAAGACAAGATAAACGCAAGCCATCAGCTATAGTGCTCTCACCGAACATGATTGATGACATGGCTGAAAATACTAGACGAACCACAATTGTTCTTCCCAGAGCTGTTTATGAGGCTTTAGAGGAATGGGCAGACTCCGAAGGACGCGCAACCGCTAACCTGGCTGCTTTTATGGTGGAACAGGCGGTTAGGGCCAGATTTCCTAACCGTTTTCCACCTAGAATCCAAATCGATAGAACACCTGAAGAACCTGACAGTTCGACGGAATAAGAAACGTGGCAGTTCAGCCTTTTTAATATGAACTTAGATTGCAACTAGCACTTACATCAAAAACTATCGAAATAAAACTTTACAGACTGTAGAGATTTAATTTACTCTCGCTACTCAGCCAACAAAGTACACGTAAAATGTTGAAATTCACTGTTGACAAGGCTTTCATACATATATCCGTGACTCACTGGGTCAGGGAACATTAGATAGACAGCGGATTGGATTTGTTTCCCCTCACCCAAAACCAATAACCTCAGAGGGTTTGACTCTACTGATGAGCTACGTATTTTTTCGGATCCTGACACTAAAACCCGGATCAAAAACCAGGATTAAAGAATTTCAGAAATTCCTTACCTTTCTGGGAGACTTGATTTATGATCGGGAGAAGTTTCTTGAAAAGCGACTGCTTTTTACGAAACTCTCATGAGACGTTGATCTCAAACCCCAGTTTTCACCCTACGCGAGGCAATGCCGATGAAACAACCCATATGCTAAAAGCCCCCAGTGAGTGGTATCACCAAGGGCTTTACTAGCTATCAATCGAAAAATGATGGGCGGGAAACTAACTTGAATGGCTTGGAGGCTTTTACAGTTAGTGACCGTTACAGGCTCGAAATGGCAAATGCCATTGCGGCGCTTTGCTATGCACTATTATGTACTATTTTTAGTGCTTTGCAATAGCCTGTTATGTAATTTTTTTACAATTCGACCCCCTCTTCCCATCGTTTCCAACGGGTCAGTATGAACCAATATTTTCTAACAACCCTTGCTGTGAGCGAGTTTCAAGATCTATAGGGAGCAATCTGAGCTATTTTTAGTCCCTTTAAAAAATCTTTTCACTCCAAGCCGGAAATATTGGCTCTTCGCTGTCCCCTGTTCACTCATGACTCAGGGAAACGACCGCTATGCTTTTTACTTTGACCACTTCTAACACGACCAAACTCAATTTTCAGACCGAATTCATCACTGGATCCGGCATCTCTGCTCCTCTTTTCCACCATTCGATCGCTCTCGTTAGCGATACGGAAGTCCTACCAGGGGGTGAAATTCAGTACCGGATTGCTGAAGCACTCAATTGGAACGTCATCCGATTTGGCAATCAATCGCGGATCCACCAAGAGGCGGCACTTTTCCTCAACGAAGATGGGACCACTTGGCAGGCCAAACTTGCGGATCCAAAACTTGATCCCAAGAAAGGTAAGCCACGTAAATATGAAACTCCGATCGGTAATGGCTCCCGCGCTTTCTTCCCCAATCTAGACTCTGAAACAAGACAGCGGATCCAGTCTCGCTATGATACACTCGTTCCCCTTCAGTCCAGCCCATGGGATTGGCTCAAGCTCAGACCGGAAGTCCCGATCGTCCTGACCGAAGGTGGCAAAAAAGGACTCTCCTTGTTGACTCAGGGCTATCTAGGGATCGCACTCTATGGGGTGAATGGTGGCTATCGGACCAAAGATGCACTGGGTGAAACTTGTACGCCTTATTTGATTGCCGATTTACTGCCGTTTATCCAACCGGGAAGACCCGTTTATCTCGCCTTTGACCAAGATGCGGCTGTTGAAACCAACCAATCTGTTGCGAGAGCGTTGTCTCGGTTTGGATCGGTCCTTAAACAAGCCGGGGCGATCGTTCACATCATCCAATGGGATGGTAAAGACGGTAAAGGTTGCGATGATTTAATTGTTAATCGTGGAGCTGATGCGTTTCAACAGGCTTACGATCGGGCTTTACCTCTAGAAGAATGGCGGATTGAACAATTTCTCCGACGACAACTCACCTACGATGCCGCTCAAGTGGTCAGAGCTGCTGATTTATCATCTGTTTCGATCGCAAACCTTCCTCAGGATGGGATTCTGGCGATCGCTTCTCCCAAAGGAACTGGGAAAACCAAATTCATCGCTAATAACTTACCCGAAGATGGAAAAGTCGCCCTGGCCACTCACAGAGTCTGTCTTGGCCGTAACCTCTGCCAGCGATTGAACATCCATTGGCGCAATGACCTGGACAAAGTGAATGGTGAGTTTATCGCCGGAGATGGTTACACCTTGCGCGTTGGGTTTTGTGTTGATGCATTGTTAGCGATCGACCCTGAGAAATTCAATGGCTGTACTTTGGTGATCGACGAAGCCGTTCAAGTATTTAGACATTTACTTCTAAGTTCAACCTGTCGTAAAGGTGGGAAACTCGCTGCATTGCTCGATCGGCTCAAAGCCATCATTCAAACCTCTAAACTAATCATTCTCGCTGATGCCGATTTGGATGATGCCACTCTTGATTATGTTTCTACATTAAAAGAACTTAGAAAACCCATCTATTTGATTCGCAATGATATTCAAGTCAAAGGCTATCCCGTTGAATTTGTAGAATCGACTAATCCCTCAGCGACGATCGCCCTTCTATCCAAATCGGTCGAATCAGGTCAGCGGGTCTTTATCTCTACCGATTCAAGAAGTGCGAGTAAGACTATTACTAAACAATTAGAAAAGCTGGGTGCAAAAGTCTTTTTAATTAATTCTGAAACGAGTGGTGGGGATGAAGAACAACTGTTTATTACTCATCCCGATCGGTACCTCGAAGCTAATTCTCATTGGGATGCGATCGTTGGAACCCCTAGTCTTTGCACCGGGGTCAGCATTGAATCCAGTTACTTCCAACAAGTCTTTGGTATCTTCTATGGCGTAATTACAGACGCGGACATGGCACAAGGGTTATCACGAGTTAGACAACCTATTCCAAGAACGGTTTGGTGTGCCCAACGAGGGTTAGAACGAGCTGATGTTTCTGATAGTACTAATCCCTTAATTATCAAAACTGCACTTCAACAAAGAACTCAAGCCGTTTCAAATTTATTGTGGAATGATCTATCGTCAGATGCTCAACTTGGTTTAACTAATTACGATTGGCAAGGTGATCCCCATTTAAATCTCTGGGCCAGGATATCCGCTAATTCACACCGATCGATGCAAACTTTACGGGCATCTCTCAAAGTTAGACTTCGTTATGAAGGCAATCAACTGAAAGTAATTGATTTAGAAACCGATCCGATCGCCCAAGAACAATTAAAGAATATTCGACGTGAATTGAAAGAAGCTGAAGCAAGGGCGATCGCAGATGCCCCGATGCTTTCTCCCACTGAACGAATAGTTTTTGAATCCCAAGAATCACTCTCTCCCCAAGAACGACTCAGTTTAGAGAAAACAATTCTGGCTGATTTCTATGGATTGACTGAAGCAGAACTGACTCCCGAAATTGTTCTCAAAGATAAACAAGGTAGACGAAGACAACAATTGATTGCTTTGGAGAATCAACTGGAATTGGGGCTGTGTCACGATCGCGATCTCAAAGGTTTAGAACGGCAGGTTACTTGGGGTAAAGGGCTTTGCGCTTGGGATATTGGAACGGCGACCTTACAACAGAAAATCCGCGAATGGTTGGGGCTTCATGCCTTTATGGACTGCGATCGGACTTGGACTAAACACGATCTCATGGAACTTGGTGACAACGCCAAACAACATCGCAAAGAAATCAAATCCGTTCTCAATTTCACCATCACCGATACGATGTCCCCCGTCCAGATTGCCCACCAACTCCTGGAGCAACTTGGTGTCCCGGTAAAGCAACGCGTCTGGTCAATTCACACAGAAGGGCATGAGGGCGAGAAGCTTAGGGTCTATGGCGTAGATCCCATGGAATGGAACGAGATTCAATCAATTCTCGACCGCAGACGTGAACGAAGAGGGACGAGCACCACTTGCTCAGGATCACCCCTTTACATAAATAATTCAATTCAAAATGGGGGTGATCCAGAAACAGAAGAATACACCTATGAATGGGAAGAAGAATCGAATCTTGAAGCAAATAATCCCCAAATAGAGATTGAGTCGCCTGACTTTAGGGAATGCG
>JANXNM010000118.1 GCA_025354065.1 Synechococcales cyanobacterium 340R_concoct_173_sub
GAACGCTGTTGCGGCCAAGGCATATCAGACCCTTTATTCCCTGCAAACTGAGGCGACACAAGCATTTCTGACGGATGTATTTCCCACAGGAATCGTTCCCCTGAAGTCTGATTTGAATGTAGATTATCTGCCACTTCAGAAATTACTGGCGGATCAGAAGTTTCTCGAAGCCGATAAGCTGAATAATTTGAAGCTTTGTGAATTGGCCGGGGAAGCATCACTGGCTCGAAAGTGGATTTACTTTACCGAAGTCAATGGATTGCCAATAACGGACCTTCGTACATTGAATGCCCTCTGGTTGGCGCACTCCAATGGCAAGTTCGGGTATTCCGTGCAGCGGGAATTGTGGATTGCGGGAGGGCGAGATTGGATTAAGCTATGGAGCAAAATTCTGTGGAAAGATGGTAATACGTGGACGCGTTATCCCGGTTCATTTAATTGGACCGTGGATGCTCCTAAGGGACATTTGCCTTTATCAAATCAATTGCGCGGCGTTCGAGCAATTACCGGGTTGCTGACTCATCCAGCTTGGGAATAGGTAAAATCCGATCGGTCCAAAACTTACCCCCTTAGCAGTTGCTGGTAGCTAAATAGGTCGCTCTCATCGTGGAGTCGCTTCATGATCTATCAAAAATTCAGGGGTGTCGATAGATAGGGATCACTTGTGAACGATCGATGCGCATTGGGGCTACTGTACCTCTGGCTATGACTTCTCGATTAACTTGTCATACTCAGTATGAGTCTCAATCCAAAACTATGAGAGATCACTTTCTCTTTCTACGTCCAAAGCTCGATAATCTCATCCTGCTCTAACTGACCAATATTTTTCACCAATCTTTTGAAATTTAATGATGGATCAGCTTTCAGAAGCTCTGCCTTAAATTCAGCGATCGCTTCCTCTGCTAGAGCGTCTAACTTTCTATTTGCTACATCTTGTTCTAATTGATTATCCCAAAGCTCGTAATTCACATCAGAGAACCATTTCTTGAGCTGCTTAAACTCATCCAATGGAAGGGGAAGAATAGCTGCTTCAATTTGTTCAAAGGTTGACAAATCATGCCGATCGCGATCTACACTTAAAGTGCGGATGTACTGATCACCACGTTTTCTCAACGTTTAGATTAGTTTTATCTCGTATTCATGGTTCACAACTTAGATCCTGCTTCGGATAGTTGCATTCAATTCGGCATGATTCCCATTCAGTTAATGCTGCGTAATTTTTTGAGTTATCGGAATGCGACCCTAGATTTTCGGGGGTTGGAGACTGCTTGCGTCTGTGGAGCAAATGGGTCAGGGAAATCGTCGCTGTTGGAAGGAATGGCTTGGGCAATTTGGGGCAGAAGCCGGGTGGAGAACGAGGATGATGTGATTCATCATGGAGAAACAGAGGCCCAAGTTGAATTCACGTTTCAGCTTCATGACAACCTTTACCGCATCATTCGGACGCGATGTCGGCGACAAGGAATTGCGTTGGAGTTTCAGGTTGCGACGCAGTTTGATGTAGAAATTAGCCGATCGACCCAGCCCTTACCAAAAACCTTTAGACCCTTGACGGAGAAAGGCGTTCGATCGACCCAGCAGTTGATTGTGCATCATGTAAAACTGGATTACGACACGTTTGTGAATTCGGCCTATTTGCGACA
>JANXNM010000134.1 GCA_025354065.1 Synechococcales cyanobacterium 340R_concoct_173_sub
ACCACGCTTCTGAACCACATTTTGACCAATCAACAAGGCATTAAGACGGCTGTGTTGGTGAATGAGTTTGGAGAAATCGGTATTGATAATGAACTAATTGTCAATACGAGCGACGATAATACTATGGTTGAGCTGAGCAATGGTTGTGTCTGTTGCACCATTAATGAAGATCTCGCTAATGCTGTTTATAAAATTATGGAGCGACCCGATAAGGTTGATTACATGATTGTCGAGACGACGGGCCTCGCGGATCCGTTGCCTGTAGCATTGACGTTTTTGGGTTCTGAATTGCGGGATTTGACTCGGCTCGATTCTATTGTCACGGTGGTTGATGCCGAGAATTTCAATATTAGTTTGTTCAATTCTGAAGTTGCTCAAAGCCAGATTGCTTATGGCGATATTATTTTATTGAACAAAACAGATTTGGTGGATGACGCTGATCTAGATAAATTAGAAGTCCAAATTCGCGATATCAAAGAAGGTGCCCGAATTCTACGGACTGAGCGCGGAAATGTGCCCCTGTCTTTGTTGCTGAGCGTGGGTTTGTTTGAGTCTGATAATTACTTCGAGCCTGAAAAGCCTAAGCACGGACATGATTCGCATACTCACGATTCTCACGAACACGATTCCCACAGTCATGATGAATCTGATCATAGTAGTTGCGATCACGACCACGGTAAATGTGAGCATGATCATTCGGAGCATGACCACTCGGAGCATGATCATTCAGGCCATGACCATTCAAGTCACGCGCATGATCATTCAGACCATTTGGCGATCGATGGTTTTACGTCTTTATCATTTCAGAGCGATCGGCCCTTCAGTATTCGTAAGTTCCAATTCTTTTTAGATAACCAAATTCCTGAAACGGTATTCCGGGCAAAAGGAATTCTTTGGTTCTCTGAAAGTGAGAAGCGCCATATTTTCCATCTGAGCGGTAAACGCTTTTCATTGGATGATGATCAATGGAAAACGCCTGAACGTAAAAATCAATTGGTTTTAATTGGTCAAAATCTGGATCATGATGCCTTACGAACTCAGATAGAGAATTGCTTAGCGACAGCCTCTAGTACTCGTGGA
>JANXNM010000196.1 GCA_025354065.1 Synechococcales cyanobacterium 340R_concoct_173_sub
ATTGGGCACACGATCGAATTTAGAGGCCATCTGTGGCAAGTCACGGGCGTTTATCACGAGTGTCAAATCAAAGGCTCACCAAATCCCGATCGATTGCCAACTATCCTTACAAAATATTTAGGAGAGGTTTAAGCTCAAGTCCCAATAAAACAAAACCCCGATCGTCTTCAGTGGCGATCGGGATTTTCCGTGTGAGCCTTTGACGTTATTCCACGTTATTCCACGTTATTCCACGTTATTCCACGTTATTTGACGTTATTTGACGTTATTTGACGTTATTTGACGTTATTTGACGTTATTTGACGTTAACCGAATTCGTCGATAAATAGTTCTCCGAGTCAGGCTCAACTCTTCAGCGATCGCATCAATGCTTGCCCCCGATCGTAGCCGGGACTCAATCAACGAACTGGGAAACCATCGCCCAATTACAACCCGATCGCCACCAAAATAAAAACAAAGCATTTCAGCCCGATCGCCTAATTCTGCGATCGGATGAGACTCGTCTAATCGTTCTGGGATTCGGATCCGCTGACCGTTGAAGCGCTGACTCAGGAATATCGAGACATCAACACCGCAAGTTGCTGCAATCCGATCAAGCAGCTTCATTCTTTGTGCCCTCTGACAGCAAAGCGATCGCCTCTTCTGTGGAGGTTACGATCGCCGATTGTCCTAACCATCCTTCATGCCATTGGATTTGACACGGAGTAAGTTTGCGGGCCGATGCTGGTTTAGTCCCGTCTTTCACTTCGATCAGAAAATTTCTGCCCTGGTAGCCAACTAGAAGATCTGGCACCCCATCATGAACTGAGTGAAGTGGTTGCACTGATGCCCCTAGTTTCCTGAGTGCCTCTACGATTTCGGACTGATTTCGATCGGTTCGTGCAGCTCGTCTCATAGGGCTTAAGAATGGATTTCAGGATAAAGAATTGAGTGCCATCGTCAAAGTCGATGAGTTTATGAATTGGCATTTCGTAAGGCGGATCTCGGACCGTGCCAGTACGTCCGGTTGGAGTGACAACACGATCGCCGGGTACATAGTTCATGTGTCTCGTCTCACGGTGAGATTGAGCGGTTCGATCGTCCTAGTCAAAATCTGGCAAAAATCGGGTTAAGGCTGTCTCACGCTCAAGTCCTTACGGGGCAAGTCTTTCAGCCTTAAAACTGTCCGGGCAATCGTCTAAACTTTTGATTCTATATAACTATGCTTATTAAGAATCGGATTTACAACCCTTGCCTAGACTAGGTTCTAAAAAATAATTACTCCAAGTTTTTAGCCATAACTGTTTTTTAGAATTCAAAA
>JANXNM010000218.1 GCA_025354065.1 Synechococcales cyanobacterium 340R_concoct_173_sub
TATTTGGATGATGGGGCGGTGGATGCGGTGAAAAATAGGGGCCGATCGTTGTTAGCGGCGGGGTTGATTGGATTAGATGGTGAATTTCAGCGTGAGGATACTGTGCGACTTTGCAATATTCATGGTCAAGAGATTGCACGCGGCCTTGTGAACTATACCCATACAGAATTACAAAAGATTCGGGGTCGCCGATCGGATAAGATTAGTCAAATTTTGGGATATGACGGAGATGAAACAGTTGTGCACCGGGATAATTTAGTGTTAGTGCGGAAAGGATTGCGGGGAATTTAGGAGGTGAAATTCGGGATATGATAGGAACAAATTTGCAACGAATTTGCAACGAATTTGCCCTAAATCTCTTATGCGATCTTTTATGCGATCTTTGACTTTGACGGCTCCAGCGAAGATTAACTTACTTCTACATATTGCGGGCGATCGGCCTGATGGATTCCATGAATTAGTTATGGTGATGCAGAGTATTGATTTAGCGGATACGGTGACGGTGAAAGAACGACGAGAACCGGGAATTGGACTGACTTGCGATCGGCTCAATGTCCCCACGGATAGCAGCAATCTCGCTTGGAAAGCCGCTGATCTGATGCAACGACGATTTCCAGATGTGGCAAAAAAACAGGGTGGAATTGCTATTAATTTAATCAAACGAATTCCCATGGGTGCTGGATTAGCTGGGGGTTCGGCGGACTGTGCGGCGGTATTAGTCGGGATTGATTTGCTGTGGGAATTAGGATTGACGCAATTAGATTTACAAACGTTAGCGGCTGAACTGGGATCGGATATTTCCTTTTGTGTGGCAGGCGGGACAGCACTTTGTACTGGGCGAGGGGAAATCATTGATCCATTGCCAAACTTAAATAATCTCTATGCTGTTCTAGCGAAATATAAAGATCTCCCGGTTCCAACTCCCTGGGCTTACAAAACCTATCGCGCAGAATTTGGGTCTACCTATCCAGCAACCCCAACTGAACTCGATCGACGCACAGAACAATTGAAAACGGGTTCAATGATAAATGCGATCGGTCGGAGAGATGGAGCGGCGATCGCAAAGAGCTTGCATAATGATTTAGAAAAGGTGGTATTACCCCATTATCCTAAGATTCAGAATTTACGGAATGCATTTGCAAAAACTGATTCATTGGGCGTAATGATGTCGGGTTCAGGTTCGACCGTATTTGCGTTGGCAGAGTCTCTAGAACAAGCAGAAGCGATCGAGACCAACATGCGA
>JANXNM010000229.1 GCA_025354065.1 Synechococcales cyanobacterium 340R_concoct_173_sub
GGTTTCTAAAATTAAGCAAAAGGCTTGTTCGCTATCCGTTGTCCCGACAGGCCGATAGTAGCCAGCACTGTTATATTCAAAGTCTTTGAGATCGCCATTGTGTGCCATCACCCAATAGCGCCCCCACAATTCCCGTTTGAACGGATGCGAATTTTCCAAACCGACTGGCCCGATCGTCGCTTTGCGAATATGTGCGATCACATTCATCGATTTAATCGGGTATTGCTGCACCATATGGGCGATTGGGGAGGCGATCGACGGTTGATCATCTAAAAAAACGCGACAGCCAAGCCCTTCAAAAAAAGCGATTCCCCAGCCATCTCTATGTTCATCAGTTTTGCCACCCCGCGCACAGAATCCCTCAAAAGAGAAGCAGATATCCGTAGGTACATTGCAATTCATCCCCAATAATTGGCACATACGCGTTACCACCCCTCAATCAAAAGATTTTACTTATTCAAAATATTTTCACAAAAGCACTTAACTTTTGTCCAAGGTCTATGGATGTATACCTCATATTGAATCATCGATATTCCGATCAGTTTACCGTAGATTGTCTGTTAATTTTGGTAAATTATACAACCTCATAATCTTGGCTTTTGATCATGAGCAGTATTAACTCTCAGTTTGCTCACTATTTCATAGTCGTAAATGCTATTAAAATAAATCCAGCGATCGATTTTGTTGGGTTGAGATTAATGCTATGCACTCTACCCTTTTAAGGGGGATGAGATTAGAGAACGATCGGGTCTACTGTGCATTTTGATTTAGTATAAATTTCAGAATCGCTCCCTTTGGATAGACGGATATTTCCGAGGAATTGCTTATGTTGTTTTTAATTCAAGAGCTGGAAATCAGCCAAGGACTGGCTCTTCGATAGCAAGATGCTCGGGTTAATTGCCCTGAAGGAGAATAGTATGACTTCTACAACGACAGATCTCCAGCGTACCGTTATTTCTAAAAAATTGACATATATTAAAGCATTTAGGAATTGACCTATTGCGAACGAGTAAATTGAAAATAATTAAATACAAAAATGATATAGAACCCATTTGACATTTTAGTCAGAGACTGAAAGCCGCTTTATCATTAACCTAACGAAACAGAGATTCATTTTTGTCGTCGCATTTCTCAATGTTCTTTCATCGTTCTTTACTAATATATTACAGCGTTCCATCCAGGCATTCGACCGTTCAACAATCCAACGGGCAATTGCTGGAATAAATCCTGACTTTCCTTGTTCTTTTTTCTCCTGTTTTGAATGCTTCTTTGAAAGCTGAAATCTGATTTTTGTCATGATTTGAGGATATACTTTTTGAAGCTCTTTTACTAAACGATCAATATGGTATCCATGGTCTAGCAAGATTGTAATCTTTGGAATGTTGACGGGCTTTAATTTGAAATACTCAATCT
>JANXNM010000320.1 GCA_025354065.1 Synechococcales cyanobacterium 340R_concoct_173_sub
CCGCCACTATCTCACTCACTGGTTCCAACTGGGCAAACGCATCATCATTAACAACACCCCCCATACGATCGCCCCTACTCTCAACACCGATCGCCCCAGCCCCGAATTTGAAACCCTCTGGCAGGAAATCCTCGCAAACCCTCACCTCGCCTACCTCGAAGACAGCGAAATAGACCTCGCTCAACTCCTCACCGGAACCTGGGAAATCGTTGACTGCGCAAGATGCGAAATGCCTATTCCCCTAAAAATTGCAGGCATCATCGACAACCATTGCATCTGCCAAAACATGGACACCTGGCCCAACAGCAATACCCTCGAACCCCACAAGCCCATCAATACAGCCCAACACCTCCAACAACTGCGTCAACGCCTCACTTCTTCTTCACAATCACACGCTTCTTAACCTCAACACCTACAGTCTCATCCTGCGACACATTTCGAGTCTCAACTTGCGCCTCAATCTGAGACTCCGTGTTCCCCTCTCGTCGCCTCGGGATCTCAAACGACCAAAAATCCTTCGCCATCAACGTGTTTGGAAAAATCGATCGCGCCTCCATCAATAAATCCTTCCACTCCAGCCCCCCATTCCCCGGCGCATACCTCGGACTAAAATGCGTCATCAACAATGTATCTACCCCCGCCAAATGAGCCGTCTGAGCCGCCATCGTAGACGTTGAATGTTGCCGAGCAATAGCCATCTCCGCATCCGCATGGGAATAGGTCGCCTCATGAATCAACACATCTGCCCCCCGTGCCAACTCCACCGCCCGATCGCAAAAAACGGTATCCGTACAATAAACAACACTTCGACCCCGCTCCATCGGACCCACAAAATCCGCACCCTCAAACACCCGTCCATCCGGCAACGTCACCCGCTCCCCCCGCTTCAATTGCCCATAAACCGGACCAAACGGAATTCCCAACGCCTTCGCCTTCTCCACATCAAAAATTCCCACCTTATCGCGCTCCGTCACCCGAAACCCATGGGCCGTCACCCGATGCTTCAGCAGCGCACAATCTACTCGAAACTCACCATCATCCATCACAAATCCGGGCTTCACCACATGTACCCGCACCGGATAGGACAAATGGGTCTGTGAAAAACGCCGCGCCGCCGCCAAATAATCCCCCAACTCCGGCGGTCCATAAATATCAATCTCTGACACTGCCCCCGCTAACCCACAACTCGCCAACAGCCCCATCAACCCAAAAATATGGTCTCCATGCATATGCGTAATAAAAATTCGGCGAATCTGACTCGATCGCAACTCACTCCGTAAAAATTGATGCTGTGTCCCCTCTCCACAATCGAACAACCACACCTCCGATCGCTGCGGCAACCTTAACGCCACACTCGACACATTCCGCGATCGCGTCGGCACTCCAGAACTCGTCCCCAAAAAAGTAATCTCCATCCCTAATCCCCCTCAGTCAAATCACAGAGCAGCAAAACCACTATAAGTCCCCATCACAAGCACATCAACAAAGCGGTTACAAACGATCAGCCATCCAAGACATCTCTCCTATGCTGACAAAGTACATTCAATCAGCCTTAACACACGCAGTCTTCGAGTCTATTGAAGATGAATTAGTTTGCTATGCGCCTCAGATTCAAGGCGTATGGGCAAAGGCTCTCACCTAAGTTAATGCTTAATCGAATTCGGATTGGTGTTAGAAGAATAGATCTTATTCGGTCTCAGAATGGGACAAACTATTCCTACGATCGACGGACTCAATTTTGAGTTTGTAGAAATGAACAATGAAGGAGGACGTCGATGCAGTAGCGAATTACTCTAGGTAGCTTTAGTCTGAACAGGCTCATGATAGTGTACGCACGCTCTCCTAATTATAGCAATAGCCATGAGTGTTAGGACATAGGGTAGAATAGAAAAAATGAATGGCAACAGAAATGGCAAAACCGTATAGTAATGACTTTAGGCAAAAAGTCATCACAGCAATAGAGCGCGATGGACGAAAAAAAGGAGAAGTGAGCGAAATCTTTAATATCAGTCGCAACACAATCAACTTATGGCTCAAACGAAAAGAACAAACAGGCGTAGTATTTCCAAAATCGACAAAACCATTGAGTGGTAGAGATAAAATTACCAATTGGGAAACGTTCAAACTATTTGCAACGGAGAATAGTTCAAAAACCCAGTCTCAAATGGCTCAGTTGTGGGAAGGGGAAATTAGTAGCCGGACCATCAGCAGAGCATTAGCACGAATTGGATTCACGCGAAAAAAAGAGTTATGGGTACAGCGAACGGGATGAAGCCAAGCGTCAAGTATTTCTGGAGCAACTAACCCAGATTGAGACAGGAGATATTGTCTATGCGGATGAAGCGGGGATGGATAATCGAGATGAATATGCTTATGGATGGAATGAAAAAGGCGAACGACTCTATGCGCTCAAGTCAGGGCGCAGACCGGGAAGAGTCAACATGATTGCCGCTTATTGTGACCACAAATTGATGGCACCATTTACGGTTGAAGGCGCTTGTAACCGAACTGTATTTGAAACCTGGATTGAGCTTGTTTGATTAAATGTTCAAAACCAGGACAGTGGTTAATCATTGATAATGCAACTTTTCATAAAGGAGGGCGGATTGAACAATTGATAAAAGAAGCTGGGTGTCATTTGCTCTATTTGCCACCTTACTCTCCCGATTTCAATAAGATTGAACGATGTTGGTCATGGCTCAAACATCGCATTCGTCAATGTCTTCATGACTTTGACTGTTTACGAGATGCTATGGAGCATATTTTAAAACTTGCGTCCTAACACTCATGGCAATTGCTATATTAATGGGACGTATGTTAGGTAAGTGTGCAATATTTCTTAATAGAGTGTTGCTAACTTTTAATCCAGGGGAAGACTAGGGTTGGCAATCTAGCGACTAACCTTCTTACAGCTAGTAGTTACAAGAAAGGTAGCGTAAATTATCAATGGAAAATATCAGCGAAAAGAATAATTCACAGATAGATAATGTTAAAGAGTTTGCTGAATCTGTTTGTGATAGCAATACTCTTTGGAATCTTCTAATCAAGAAGAAAGTTACTTGATTTAATAAAGAAGTTAAATATATAATTATTTATGGGGGCAGCCAAGAGAAAGGTACTAAATACCTTGAATTCGGAAGAGTTCGCTCGATAAGCTGTACTCAAAAAAATCAAAATCTAACCATTCAAATAGATTACGGAAATGAATTTTATGTTAAGTACTCAAGAGAAGAATTTATTGAACAATTTAACCTTGTTTTTCCACCCATACCATTTCAAAAAATTGTTGAATTAAAACAGAAAGAGGAAGAGAAGAAAAGCAAAACAGAAAGATTAGAATACGCAATAGAGAGACGGAAAAAGGAAAAAAAATTAGCTCTAGAACAATTCTTACAGAAGCAAGAAGAAACCAGGTTAGAGTTAGAAAAGCAAAGGCTACAAGCAATTGAGAGAGAAGCTGAGAGGGAAGCGAAAAAGCAACGTTTAATTGAAAATCTAACTAACATTTTTCAAGAAGATTTTTTGTCAGTTGATTTATTTTATCGAAATGACTGTGCCCACTACTTATCTAATAACGAGTATCAGACCAGAAAATCACTCTACGTTCAATCTTGGATAGAAAAAAATCTGTCACTGAAACCAGACCTTGAACAAGCAGCAGCGATCGGGGCAGTTGAAGGTCATGTGCAAGTAGTTGCTAGAGCTGGCAGTGGTAAAACTAGGACTTTAGTTAGCCGAGCTTTGTTTCTGCAAAAGCATTGCAATGTTTCTCCACATGAAATGTTATTACTAGCTTTCAATAAAAAAGCTGCAAATGAAATACGCGATCGTCTAACGGAGCAATCCCAAAATTCTATTCCTCATGTTATGATATTTCATGCTTTAGCTTATGCACTTGTTCATCCTGAAGAAGATATTATTTTCAATGAACCAGATGGAGAGCAAAGTAAAAGCCGTGCCTTACAGACAGTCATTGATGATTACTTGCGCGATCCAGATTACTGGAAAAAAATTCGTGATTTGATGACGAGCCATTTTCGTGAGGATTGGGAAAGTATTATTTTAGGCCGTTACGATAAAAATCCTGAAGAACTATTGAAACATCGTCGTTCTTTGCGAAAAGAGAGCCTTAGAGGAGAATATGTAAAGTCTTTTGGCGAAAAAACAATTGCAGATTTTTTATTTGAACATAATATTAATTATAAATATGAGCACAGCTTTTTGTGGGGTGGAATTAATTACCGTCCTGACTTCACCATTTTTACTGGCGATAAGCAAGGCATAATTATTGAATATTTCGGATTGAAGGGTGATCCTGACTATGATGAAATGTCAGAAGAGAAACGACAATACTGGAAAAATAAAGATGAGTGGCAGTTAATTGAGTTCTACCCTAATGACTTAACAGAAAATGGTATCAAAGACTTTTATGCTTTACTAAAAAATTCTCTTGAAAAATATAAAATCCCTTGTAATCGTTTGAGTGAGGAAGAAATTTGGCTCCGTATCAAAGACCGAGCTATTGATCGATTCACTAGAGCGATGGAAAACTTTATTCAACGATGCCGAAAATTGATTCTTTCACTGGAAGAGCTAATAGAAATAATAGCTAACCATATTTGTGTGAATGAAGTTGAACAACGCTTTTTAGAATTAGCTAAGACATTCTATCAAGCCTACCTTGAACGTCTTCAGGCAACAGGTGAAGAGGATTTCGATGGATTGATGCAAAGGGCCTCTGAGGTAGTCACTTCAGGACGTACAGTATTTCGGCGAAAATCTGGCATCGGAGACTTAAAGAACCTACGATACATATTTATTGATGAATATCAAGATTTCTCTAAGCTCTTTCATTGTCTAATAGAAGCTATTCGGATGCAAAATCCTGGCGTTCAGCTTTTTTGTGTTGGTGATGACTGGCAAGCAATTAACGGATTTGCTGGTTCTGATTTATCTTTTTATCAAAACTTCGAGAGATTTTTCCAACCCTCCAAAAAACTTACTATTGGTACTAATTATCGTTCAGCAGTTTCGATCGTGAATGTTAGCAATCAACTAATGAAGGGGCTAGGTATTTCTGCTCGTGAGAATAATAAATTATTAGGGAGAGTTGATATAGCTCATCTTAGTAGCTTTAAACCGTCTCCGGTCGAGCAACAGGACCATCTAGGAGATGATTTTACACCTGCTATTTTATGTTTAATCAATAGAGCATTAAAGGAGGATAAAAGTGTAGTCTTACTCAGTCGAAAAAATAGTCTGCCTTATTATATAAACTATGGAGGAAAGGGCAATAAAGGGCAAAATAAACTAGCCAATTTTCTAGAACTGTTACGCTCAAAATTTCCTGAGCCATTAAGGGAAAAGATAAATATATCGACGACTCACAAATATAAAGGTCTAGAAAAACAGGTCGTTATTATCCTAGATGCTATCTTCAAATCTTACCCATTACTGCATCCAGATCTAATGTTTACCTTTGCTTTGGGAAGTTCAATTAGAGGTACAGTGGAGGAGGAACGCCGTCTTTTTTATGTTGCACTAACTCGTGCCGTAGACCATCTAGTTATTTTGACTGAAAAAGACGATATGTCTCCCTTTGTTGAAGATTTGCAAGGTAGCGTAGATATTCCTTTATTGGACTGGACAACTTGTCCTCCTATTGTTGGAGAGTTAAGGCGAATTACGGTTAGGATAGCTAACCAAAGTGGAAAGGGTAGTAATGGTACTTTCACAATTAAGGAGCGACTAAAGGCTGAAGGTTATGGATGGGATGCTCGATTAAAAACTTGGTGGCGAAATTGCTCAGCACAAAATTTCTCAATACAGTCATTCTTCGCCAACACTCAATGGGTTTCCTGTGCAAGCGGCATTCAACTGCAATTTTTTGACGACTTAGAGAATATATTGGCTAGCTATGTTATTGATGGTGGTCAACATAGCTGCATTTTTGATGATTTTTCTACGGAATGCGGATTTGATTAGATCGACTCTTAGATAACGATTCTGAAGACTTGAAATCTTTCCGTTGGGTTTAGCACAGCATAGTTACAGGTTTGGAAGTCAGAGATTGCTAGGGACATGGCTCGTCGTGCCCAAACCCAACAGAGAGATACAAAGAACTTTACGGATTTATGTAATCCTCATTTCCACATAGATTTCATTGCATTGATTCTAGGTATAAAATTTTACTCCCTGCTACTGAAGAGAAAGGTTAGGTTGACATGCAATTCTAAACATTTAGACATGCCCTCATCCCCCAACTTAATGACTAACAATCCATAGCCTATGGAATTTCTACTAGACGGTGTTTTCAGATAAACCGTTGACAAGCGACTATTATCCTCAACGTTAATTACCCCTACGATCAACGGACTCAATTTTGAGTTTACAGAGATGAATGATGAAAGCTGCCTAATGCCAGCGATCGCACCAATCAAACGTCGAAAATTTACTCGGTACTTGAAGCAATGCAGATTTATAAGTCCCTGCTCTAGTGAATTACAGCAGCAAAACCACTATAAGTCCCCAACACAAAACCACACACTTAAGCCATCTTGCCTGTAGATTTCCTAAACTTCCGAAATAAAATGAAACAAAACCCCTCAAACTCGTCTATCCTAGCAACGGGAAAAACGTCAATGCCAAAACAACAATAATAAGTCACGATCTCGATTGATACGCTTACCCTTCGCTCAAGCAAAAAGCATTCACAGAACTCACCCCCTTAGATTCTCCCCCTAACCCATGTCCAACGCAATCAAGTTCAACGCCGCCAAAACCACCCTTCTCACCGTCGCCCTAGCCGCCCTTAGTCTCTTCAGCCCCAAAAACGCCCTAGCTGCCAGCCTCGAACTCCGGGTCGCGATCGAAGAAAACGTCTCTCAAGTGCGCATCGGTAGCTCCGTCAACGCAACTATCACCGACGCAAGCACCAACCAAACCCTCGGCGAAATCCAAGGCATGAATGGCTTCACTGCCACAACAGGCGGACGTGGCATCGCCCTAGATAAGTTCAGTGCCCCCCGAATCGCTATCAACCCCAAAGACCCCAACGGAGTCGTCTGGATCGGCGATCGTTGGTACCGAGGTCGCACC
>JANXNM010000327.1 GCA_025354065.1 Synechococcales cyanobacterium 340R_concoct_173_sub
TATTGGCGTACAAAGTCACCGTAGCCGAAGGCATCGCAACGCCTGAAACCTGCGGCGATCGGTTCTTCGTAATCCCATCCGAATTGCTAATTCCCGTATCACTCGCCGCTGTCATCGACACCGACAATGGCACCGAAACCGTTTTTCCTTGCAACGCACCGATCGCCACTCTGGATGTCTTGTACTCAGCACCCGTTGACCCTTGGTCGGTCGAAGACCATCGCGTATATTTCGCCTTCACCCCCGTTTCATCCATCTCCCAGATCTGCACCTCCTGCGTTTGAGCATTCCGCCATGCAATAGCCGCTTTGCCATCCAACGTAAAGTCCGCAAACCCTAAGACGCATGAGGTCGCTCGAATTTCTGGCGTTGCTGATTTACGGTATGAGCACTAGAACTTTAGAACAATTTTCCGGTACTTGGAGAGATTTCTTCATCTTCTAAATCAGCAACGTCGAATTTCTTTAATATCTATCTAGGAGAATTATCAACAATTCTCTAAAAATTCAATGATTTTTGTGTAGAAAGACTCTAGTGAGCCATCTACTAAATTTTTGTTAAACACTAGAATTCCACCACCAACCTCTGTATAGTCAATATCTTCACAGGATTTGAGGATCAAGATGACCTGATTATTGGTTAACTGTGGCTGAGGTAATATGTATTGAGTCCATGCAGCTAAATCTTCTCGGAATCCATCTACATTTTGGTGATAAGCCAGATGAAATGTTCTAGGATTTATTGCACTATCTCTGTTTAAAAGATGCATCTTAGAGATTCCAAACTCAACTAAATATGATAATTGACAAATCAAGGATAAAATATTTAGTTCGGCAAGCTCTCCTTGATGATGTGGAGAAAGATATACTTCTTTTCCAATTTCAAGAATCATATTTACATCATTAGGATTTCCCGACCACAGGTATTGATTACCTGGTATTGAAATCACCATCCTGTAAATTTTTTCAACTATTTCGGTACGCCATTTCCCGTATATTTCTTTAGTAGCATATTCATAAGATGAATGTGTCTCCCACCAAGCTTCAAAATTAAAGGTTTGATCAGCAAATCTACTTAGTAGACCTTGAATTTCAGTTGTGTTGAAATTCTCTAATTTTATATCCTTGATTACATTCTTGTGTATATGTCTATGTTGCCAGATTCTTAACCGCAATAATCTTCCAAAAAACTGACTAGATTCTATGTGCCTAGCAAGATTTGAAAAAGTCGTTAGGGGTTCTTTTATTTCATTCAACCAAACTCTAATTTCAGGTTCCCATCCCATAATTGTTCTCCTTCATCATTTAACGAGGTCTAAAGTCGGAATATTTAATCTGGATCGTTTTCCCATCTACTTGATAGGGCTTTCCCTCCAAAAGTAATATATTTCCTCTTCCTACTGAGTATAATTTTTCTTTGAAAGAAGTAAACTTGTCACGATTTATGTATAAGACAAATTCAGAAAAAGTCTTTCCTATTCCAGTTTCAGGATGATTAGATACTGCAACTAGAGTTTTAAATTTATCAACCACATTTGCAATATTTACTTCAACTTCATTTTTAACTTCTATCGCCACCAATGTGCCATTTCTCTTCTCGATAATTGCTTCTGGCCAATTACCTTTATTCTGTTTGCTCTTAAATAGTTGTGCAACCTTAGCCTCGGTTATCCGAATAATTCCATCTTTCTTTGTAGAAGCTCTTTCTAAAATATCTTGGATAGCGTATGCTTCATCCTGTTTTAATCCATTCGCATAAGTGCCATCGGCTCTTCTAGTACCAGGATATTTTGAAGTTAATGAATTAACACTTTTTCTGCTGGGCGGTAGTGGGCTGCCACTTCCAATAGTAGAGGAGTCTTTGCTAAAAAATGTATTTAAACCAGAGGAAAGAAGGTCTTGAGCATTTTGAAATGCGTTCTCTAGTGCTTCTTTGATCGTGATCGCGCCTGCAACGACTAATGCAGAACCAACCGCGATCGCTGGAGCACCTGCAAAACATCCGAATCCTGTAATACATAGAGATCCCCCGCCAGCGATCGCTCTCCCACCCGAGATCATTCCTAATAAACCAGTGACTACACCCGCGCCATTACCTAAAAGCCGACCTGTGATAAACATGGGATCTTTTGGTAAATCTTCCTCTACACGTTGATCCAGTTTTCGCCAATCTGGAATGAGGTTAGTTAGAATGCTTCTTCCCGTTTCACCCAAATCATAGGCCCATTGATATAAAGCACCTGCTACAAATAGGCCAACAGGCTTAGAAATTTCTGAGATTTGCTCTAATCCGGATTTAATGGTTGCTTGTTCTTGAGTACTTAATAGTTCAGGTGAATTTTGAGAAGGAAATAATCGTGGAATTATCCATTTATCACCTGATTGAAACTGAAATTGAGTTTCTGATGGACAATAGTAAATTTCTCCATTTCTTAAAACATAGAATTCTGGTAAGAATGAGTAATCTGTATCAGTAATCCATCCTAGATCCTCTTTATTTAGACTAATTGCACGTAAATAACTTGTATTTTGTCCAGCTATCTGAATATCAAAAATACGATAATCTGGTAAATTAAATTGAGTTGTTTCGGTAGTTAGAATGCTTTTTAATTGAAGACTATCGCTATCATTAACAATGAAGGCTTGCCGCACGTAGCTTGTATCATCATTATCTCCACCGATCGACGTACTCGATAGTAGCTTAACAGTCTCATCCTGCATTCTTTGCGCTACAATCCTGACTTCCTGGGTCGTTTTAGCCCGATCGAGCAGTGCTAAACTTGTTTTAGCAGGTTCTATCAAGGGTGATTCTTGGTTGAGAATGACAAAATCCCTTGCTAGTCGAAGATGACGATCGATGAAAGCCGGATCATTCACAAATGGCTTCGCTGCCGAAACATCTCGGAGAGCAAGCAATAGTTTGCCAGATAGTTGTAAGACTTGATCGACCATTGCAGTAGGAACTGTTCCTAAAAATCTCTCCAGTTCATCGCCATCGATATTTGCGTTGGGAGAATATCTATTTGCAGTATCTAAGAAAAAGCTAAGATTTCCATCATTCCTCGGATTGAGTGCGGCATAAGCCCCACCTAGGTTAACTAATTTACTTAATACATCAGATTTCAACACCTCCGCATCCAGTATGGGATCATCGACCGCTGCCGCAACCTTCATCAATCGCTGTCCATAGTCCAATGCATTGGTAAATGTGTTGTCATAACTCACCCATCCAGTAGCATACATAGGATTGTAATAATTCCACTTGCTGACAGTTCCATTCAGCCCTTGGAAGAATTCCCCCAATCCACCCGCCACAAGTTGAATA
>JANXNM010000329.1 GCA_025354065.1 Synechococcales cyanobacterium 340R_concoct_173_sub
TATTGGCGTACAAAGTCACCGTAGCCGAAGGCATCGCAACGCCTGAAACCTGCGGCGATCGGTTCTTCGTAATCCCATCCGAATTGCTAATTCCCGTATCACTCGCCGCTGTCATCGACACCGACAATGGCACCGAAACCGCTTTCCCTTGCAACGCACCGATCGCCACTCTAGAGGGTTTGTATTCAGCACCCGATGCCATCATCAATGATTAACTAGAGCCGATCGCAGCAATCCCTCCGTCATCCCCAATAGTTAAGTATTATCTTGATCGCTGTCATCATAGTCAAGCTCTTCCATCCGAGCAATCACTTTGCCTATAATACCTTGCTCTCATTTAACACAAAACTAATTTAATCATGATTCTTTAAGCCTCACTAAATCAATATTTAGAACTTCTCCTGGTATCGCCGAGCTGTAAGTATCGTTAAAATGATGTGTTAGATTAGTGTACATAAAACGCCGATAAGGATGAACCAAATTAGAATTAGCCATCTCTTCTATTCCTGTCCAAACATTAGATGGAAAATTTGAACAGATTGCATCAAAAATCTCATTTTTTCCCATTACAATCATAAAATCATACTGATGGGCAAGCAATATGAGCCACTCAGTTTGATCGCCACAAAGAATATGCCAATCAAAGAAACCATATATCCGTAGCTCTTCAACGCCTTCAGGTGTAGATGGAAACTTTACTACATCAAAGGTCATTGTTTTATGGAGTAGAGATTCATAAAAAGGGACCACTAAGAAAGAATTGTAGCCATACTCCTGTAGCACAGTTGTTAAAGCTTCTTCTTGCCTGTCCTCATAAAATTCTCCATCATAAAATGCTCTTGCTTTCCATCCTTTATTTTTAATAATATGGAGAGAACAAAATGTTTCATTACTTTGATCAATCAATTTTGCTAGTTTTTTTTTGATCGACGATATATATTCTATATCTGAAATGATATGACCTGACTTAAGTCTTGCAGGTTCCATAGATTTATTAACCTTGTGTGGGGATATGTATATTAACTCGCAAACCATTAGGATAGCGAATTTTGATGAAACGACCTAGCCCTCTACCACGGGAAGGCTGGATCTGAATTGTCGGCTCCTCCGTCGAGGTACTTTTAGGATATTCAGAAGCATAACCACCATCAGGCATATTAATCACTCGGATGGGTCCACGATTGGTTGATCTTGGTTTTGGAACTTTACCCAGATCATCGGCAAAATTATCAAAATCAACCGATGAATCACCAGGCTTATCATAATTTTTGGCCCCTGAAACTTTCTGCCCAGGTTTTAGCGGTTTACCTTCTTTGTCTATCGGAGTCGCCCCTTCTAATAGTTTTCCAATGGCTTTATCAGTGTCTTTCTCTTGCTGAGTTCTATCGTCATTTCCCTCAGACTTGAAAACAATTTTTTTGATGGTCCCACCAGTTTCATATACTGCCCAAACACTGACACCAGCTATCCCGCCGATTATCCAACCAACACCACCAGCAAATCCATCCCATAATCCTAATCCATCCCCCCACATAGACTGTGAAACCACATTATCAGAATTTGAAGCAAATAAAATACGATTATTATCGAATTGATAAGAAACAATGGATTTAGAAACTTCAATCTGAGATGACAGTGACTTAGAATTAACGATCGCTGACATGAATCCGCTTAAATCATTAACGTATTCTCCTTCTTGTAAAGTACTCTCCAATTTAGTATAGGAAGCGACGTTTTTAATCCATGCTGAGATTACCTGGTCTTGTTTTAGTTCATTGCGTTGATACTGATTAGATATTGATTTCAGAAATTTCAACGTATTCTGACTGTAGCGTAAGAATTTTATTTCTGCCCCATTCAAATCCTTAAAAATTGCTTCCATTTGAATAGATGAGCTTTGAATGTCTCCAGAACTCCATAGAGTATTCAAGAATAGATCGGTTACATTGCTGGAGGTCACGACATTAAGTGAGGCATAGGATCCACCAAGATTCACAAGTTCGCTAAAAGTATCCGATCGCAGTATTTGTGATTTTGCTCCCGAATCTAGAACACCTTCGGCTGCTCTCATCAATCGCCCTGAAAACTGAAGGGTCTTAATCCGATCGTCCCTCACGACTACACCACTCAAGAAATCACTTAACCCCGCCGCCGCCATTCTGACATCACCGCCTTCCAGCAAAGTCTCCACCCAAGTACTCACCTCCATCATATTCGTAGAATCCACGGTTGGATGAACCTTCACGACTTGATAGCCAAAATTC
>JANXNM010000392.1 GCA_025354065.1 Synechococcales cyanobacterium 340R_concoct_173_sub
GACAGCGAATTCAACCGTGAGTGATGTCGTGAGTAATGTACAGGTTTGGTATTTAGGATTGCTCGCGATCGCTTCCGTACTTCTTTTAATTCGACAATGGCAAATCCGTCAGAGACTTGAAAGTGTAATGAATCTTTCGGCAAACTATTGGTGGCTGAGTGGAATCGGTGGGCTAGTTATAGCGGCTATTGCTCTGGCCTCTTGGGTCAAAACCGAAACGGGCTGGGGCTGGACTTGGCGGGGACGATCGTTGAAATTGGAATAATTAGATTCAGTTTGAACAGGGATATACATGCAGCGAAAGATTAAAATTATTGCCGTTGGGAAAGTGAAGTATTCTTGGATTCAGGCCGGAATTCAGGAATATGCCAAGCGAATTCCTGGGCTGAGTTTACAAGAAATCAAAGACACTAACCGTCGCACCGAATTATCAGAAATCACGCCGCACTTAAAGACTTACGATCGGCTGATTGTTTTGACTGAGCGCGGTAAATTGCAAAATTCACTAGAATTCGCACAGTTTATAATCACTGAGACATTGAATCATTCATTAGTGTTTGTAATTGGATCATCGGATGGTATTACACCAGAATTAGAACGATCGGCCCATATCCGCCTCGCGCTTTCGACCATGACGTTTACCCATGATTTAGCGCGGTTATTGCTAGTCGAACAAATTTATCGCGGTATTTCGATCGCAACAAACGGGAATTACCATAAGTAATGCAAAGCATTTAATAAAGCCATTCCTACTGGAGCTGGAATCATCTCCCGAGAATCTAAAATTTGCACCACAATTAAATAGAAAATTCCTAATGCAAGTGAAATAGCGCCCGTAACGATCGCGGTTAATTTCTGACGTTCCATGGTTAGACTCTAGAGGCTAGGGGTTAAGTGATGTTTTATTTTATCGCAGACATGTTGGCTTTGAGGGGCGGCGTGGATTGCTTTGAGCTTTGAGTTGATTGAGTTAGTTCAGAATACGCGATTTGATTGACGGGAAGCTCTATTGTGAAGGTAGTTCCTGTATTTGGAGCCTGGGTTTGGGTGGTGCAGGTGAGCTTGCCGGAGTGGCGTTCAGTGATGATTTGATACGCAATAGCCAATCCTAGCCCAGTTCCTTGACCGACGCGCTTCGTTGTGAAAAATGGGTCGAAAATTTGGGCTATTACAGCATCGGGAATGCCTGTACCATTATCATGAATAGAAATATGAATCCGATCGTCGCCTGCCATCGCTGTGATGATTTCTAAAGTAGGTGGATTTTCTCTCAATTGTTCAGCCGAGCAATCATTTATGGCATCAACTGCATTACTCAATAGTGCCATAAAAACTTGATTGATCAATCCTGCATAACACTCAACATTAGGAATGGTTCCAAATAGCTTTTTTAAGGTGATCTCTGGGCGACGATCGTTGCTTCCCAATCGATGCCGCATAATCGCAACAGTACTCTCTATGCCTTCATGAAGATTGACCGTTTTCAGTTCTGATTCATCCATTCGAGCAAAATTACGCAACAACAGAACAATCTCATAAATTCGAGCAGTGCCGTTTCTCATAGATTCCATAATCATTGGTAAATCTATTTTAATGAAATCCAGATCAACATTCTCCTTGTAGTCTTGAATTTTTGGGATAATTTGTGATGAGTTCTTTTCGTAGAGTTCGATCAATGTTAAAAGAGATTGCATATAATCTTGAGCGTGTTTGAGATTGCCATGGATAAAATTCACTGGGTTATTGATCTCGTGGGCAATACCTGCGACCAAATGGCTAAGGCTAGACATTTTTTCATTTTGAATCAAACGGGCTTGGGCTTGCTTGAGCTGGGTCAGGGTATCAGAGAGTTCAATCGTTTTAAGCTGAAGATTGGATTGAATGATATTACGCCGTCGAACTTCGCCCATGATTACTCCTAACATCATCATCAACCCTAACCAAGGTGCAATAGACGACCAAAATGAACTCTTCACTGTCTTCAACCACAGGTGGCCCTCTGGGATCCACATCACAAAATTCCAGGGTATATTCCGTAAATTGTAGTGTAGGACTTGATAGCCTTCCATCGACTGCATTTCACCACTTTTACCTTGAAGAATCCGTTCTAGATGCGGCTGAAGTTTAGGAGGTAGAGCGGTTGCAGCATTAATTGGATTAGTGTTTAGAGACTGGTTAAAGCGAGGATGGAGCAAAAGATTTCGATCGTGACCGACCACAAAAATATTGACCCCTTCATAAGTCTTATCCCTCACAATATCCATATGATCCATGAGATTGTTAATTGAAATATCTAGGCCCACAACTCCCGCAAACCGATCGCCTACATAGACTGGCGCTGCCCTTGAAATGATCATGCCATTGCCCAATTCACTTGCGGACGATTTGGTCCAATACGGCGATCGTATCTGATTGACGGCAGGTGTTCCTAACTTGAAAAAAGGCTGAAGCAAGAGTGGGGAATCGTAGACTTCGGAGAAGTTTGTCGGCAAGAATAAGGATTCTTTAGAACTTTTAGAACTAATAAAATAACCCCGCGTCGCATCTGGAACTGCCTTTAGACTAGCTCCTAAAAGATCGTTTCGACGCTCTAAGCTTTTACTTTCTTGGCCTAGCTCATGCTGTAGATCGTACTTAAGATCGCTAGTTATGGCCGATTGCAACCCATCAACAGCCACCACCCCTCGGCGCATACGTTCGTCAAGATGATCCGATCGTTGCCGGAGAGATTGTTTCAATATGCTTAAGTCTTTTAAGTAAAGCGATCGGAGCTGTGCGTAGCAAAGACCTCCAGAGATCAGAAAAAATAGGGAAAATGCGGTAAAAATTCGACGTGAGGAACCGATTTGAGAATTCACAGTAGATCACTCTTTCATACATGTAACCAGGCTAACGTCTTTAGACTACCCAATTTATTGGACTAATGTAGTGCTATTGCTCCATGCCTAAACGATTCGATCCCTAGCAATTTCGTGCCAAATCCAGTAAAGATTGTTATTCTGCTCTTTGATCCTCTTGCCTGCATTGTTCTCATGGAAAGTGTCTCCAAAACTGCATTGAGTCCTGAATCCACCGTTGTAATTCAGACCCAGAATTTAAGTAAGACCTATCGCACGGGGTTTTGGCTCACGCAACGGGTCCGATCGCTCTCTGCGTTAGATTTGACGGTCTATCAAGGCGAGACGTTTGGGCTGTTGGGGCAAAATGGGGCAGGGAAGACGACGTTACTCAAAACGCTTTTGGGCATAGTGCGTCCGAGCAAAGGCAGAGCGATGCTACTAGGGAAACCGTTGGGCGATCGTAAAGTGAAAGCTCGCATTGGTTATTTACCAGAGAATCCTTATTTTTATGATTATTTGACGGGCTGGGAGATTCTGGAATTTATGGGCGGGTTGTTTGAGGTGCCGTTGAAAGTTCAGAAGACACGAATTCCTGAGCTTTTGAATCTCGTTGGACTATCGATTAAAGATGCAAAGAAAAAGCAATTACGACAATATTCTAAGGGCATGTTGCAACGCATTGGGATGGCGCAGGCATTAATCAATGATCCTGAATTAGTATTTTTAGATGAACCGATGTCGGGACTTGACCCCTTGGGGCGCTATCAAATGCGCGAAATTATTCAATCCTTGAAGCGTCAAGGTAAGACAATTTTTTTCAATAGTCACATCTTGTCGGATGTGGAGAAGATTTGCGATCGGGTGGGGATCTTGGATAAGGGCGAAATGATTTGTGAGGGTTCGTTGACGAATTTATTGGGCGATGTTCGATCGTATATTGTTAAAGTAAAGGGCGGTAGTCCTGAGATTTTGCAGCAACGATTAGCAAATTTACATTTTCAAGATGGACTGTGGGTCGGCAGTCTTAAGGGTGAACCTCAGGACTTTATGGCTAGTCTTCGATTAATTCAAGCCCAATTGATTTCAATTAATTTAGCCCGTCCAAGTTTGGAAGAGTTCTTTGTAAAACAGTTGAGCGATCGGGGTGTGAATTAAAAATGCCTATATCACGCGTGGTTTTAGTTCTAGCGGGTTTGATTGCAATTCTAGTATTCACATTATGGTTACTAGATTCGTTGTCACGGCTATCTGGATTGCTCGCCACTTATCCTTATTTGGGTGGTGTGTTGATTGCCATTGCCATTGCGATCGTTATCACTTTAGTCGGATTATTGATCTGGTATTTGGTCCTATTACCCAAGCGCACCGATCGTCGCCGTCGTAAAGCAATTCAAAATGCTCCGATCGCCCCTAAAGACAAAACCGAAGCTGCTGGGCGTAATTTAGAAGCAGTCCGACAACAACTGGATCAGATTCAAGATGAAATTTCCAAACAAGAACTAATCGCTCGCTCGAAAGATATTCAATATAACCTCGCTAAAGGTGAACTTTCGATCGTTGTTTTTGGAACGGGGTCCGCTGGCAAAACCTCTTTAGTCAATGCCTTAGTCGGACGGATGGTTGGCAGTGTTGGAGCAGCTATGGGCACCACGACTATGGGCGAAACCTATCGGATTCAAATCAAAGGAATCGATCGCGAAATCTTTATTACTGACACGCCTGGAATCCTTGAGGCCGGGGTTGCGGGAACGACAAGAGAAACGCTAGCTAAAAAATTAGCGACTGATGCCGATTTGCTTTTGTTTATTGTAGATAATGATTTAAGACAATCGGAATTTGAACCGTTGCAAATGCTAGCGCGAATTGGAAAACGATCGCTTTTAGTATTCAATAAATATGATCTTTATACTGAATCGGATCAAGCTTTAATCTTAAAAACATTACGCGATCGGGTCACTGGGCTGATTGCTAATACTGACGTAATCATGGTTTCGGCGAATCCCACAGAAGTCACTTTAGCAACCGGAGAACGGGTAAAGCCTGATGCGGACATTATGCCGTTAATCCGTCAGATGGCGGCGGTGCTGCGATCGGAAGGGGAAGATTTGCTAGCTGACAATATTTTGCTACAGTCCCAACGTCTTGGCCAAGAAGCTCGCCGGATTCTGGAAACCCAACGCCGACGAGAAGCCGAAAAGATTGTCGATCGGTTTCAATGGATTGGGGCGGGGGTGATTGCGGTGACTCCGGTTCCGGTTGTTGATCTGTTGGCAACGGCGGCGGTGAATGCCCAAATGGTGGTGGAAGTGGGAAAAGTATATGGCTGTGAAATTAATAGCGATCGGGGCCGAGAATTGGCGATGTCTCTGGCTAAAACATTGGTGAGTTTGGGGATAGTTAAAGGCGTTATTTCCTTGGTGGCGGCTGTATTACAGGTGAGTGTGGTGGGGTTTCTGGTCGGTCGGGCCATTCAGGGAATTAGTGCAGCGTATTTAACCCGAATTGCTGGGCGCAGTTTTATTGAATATTTCCGCCAAGATCAAGATTGGGGTGATGGGGGGATGGCGCAGGTGATTCAGCAGCAATTTCAATTGAATCGTCGGGATGAGTTTGTGCGTGAGTTTGTGCAAGATGCGATCGAGCGAGTTATTCGGCCTTTTAAATTAGAAGACGAATTAAAAGAATCACCGTTGATGCGCCCGTTTATAAATAGTTTTAAAAAAGAGGACGATCGGTAATAGTTACAATTCCTTCTCGCCCTCAACTATCTAACTTTCAAGCTAGCAACTTTCAAACTAGCAGCTTATATTTACTGACTAGATAACGGTGCATCGATCGCTTTCAAGTCGAACAGATCATCACAATGTTGACGCATAATGGAATGAAAGTTCAAGTTGAAATCATTGCAGCTTAAAATATAAACGATCACGATCGTGAACCAATAGCTATCTTTTGACGTTCGATTTATGGATTACGATCGGGAATGAATTCAGGCTCTAAGCATTCACTTGTTCTAAAACAACGATCGCGATCGGTTTATGCTTTGCGAATTTAAAACTTAGAATGAAGAATTTAGGAGTGGTTTTCTACATTCGCCATTCTTCATTCAGTGGGTGCGATCTCTAAAACACTCTTGCAGTGGGTATCTCTAGCGCCTTCTTGAAATCCTGAAGCATAGACTCTAAAAGCATCAAATCATTCGTGAGATCTGAACTTTCATCCTCATGTAAATCTGTGTGTTCTAACTGCTGCTCATACGCCGAGATCCGATATTCTAATGCTTCTACCGTGAACCGCATAGCCTTAGGTGATAAATTAATCATTAGTACGTTCGATCGACTCAGTAAACAGGATAGCCTGCAAGAACATTAAGCATCAATCGATTTTCAGAAATATCTCAAGCCAATTCACCAAATTCTTCTTCTCAGCATCTAGACGTTTTCATCCCTATCCGTGAACCTAAAGCAATCCCTAATCCAGCAAATAGAAAGACGATCGTCGTTATCAAAATCGAACCCGAAGTAGAAAGCATTGTAGCTGACTTGGGGACTAGATAGCCGAGCAGTGCGATCGCCCCTGACATCCCACCAAAGAAAACACCCACAATCAACCCACTCAAAGACTTTGGCACCATCGTGAGAGCGAAAGGTACCATACCATTGTTTACCGCACTCAACCCCATCAAAATCAATGACAAAATGATTACTGATCCGATCGCCCCCATATTCAACGACCATAGCCCCAAACCTGCGGAAATAGTTCCTAAGCTGATGATCATCAATGTCCGGTTAGAAATGAATTGCGAAACTTTCCCGGTCCCGATCGCAAACAATGCTTGAATGATCAAGATCAATCCCAGACAAATTTCAAATGATAAACCTGTAAATGCATTAATGTCAGCCTTGAGAATGCGCGGGATTAAATCACTCATCAGTAATTTTGTTCCTAATCCCAGCATTGCACCCACCCATAAAACTATTGCAATGGGTTTTAAAAAGGCATTAATAGACCAAGATTCCATGGGTTCTAAATCAGTTTTCACCTGTTTGGGAAGCTCCATCATCGTCGATCGTAAACTCGCGAGACAAATTAGAAATATGATTGAAGAAATAGCAAAGGTTAAAGGTGCGCCCAGACTCACAATGAAGTCTGTCGCCAAAGGTTTGATCGCCGCAACCAATCCACCCACAACGGTCAAAGCTGCCGCAGCTAACGGTAATTGATTGGCTGTTGATATGTTTCCCAGCAAACTGAGGACCGGACTCCGAAAGGTGGCCATGACGATCGACCATAATACGGCTAATCCTAAGAGCAAACTTTGGGTTATGGCATTTGATCCACCAAAGATGACAAGACAAGGCAAACCCATCAATAAAAGGGTTGAACCGATCGCACTCACGAGAATGAAGGAAACTTTTGAACCATACAAACGTTGTAACCGATCGGACAGGCTCCCGAAAAATGGTTCTACCAAGAGTCCGATTGCGCTTTCAATTACGAGAATTAATGCGGTTAATTTCTGAGCATCATTGTTGGAATAGGCAAATACTTGTTCAATGAATTTCGGTAAATAAATATTGTAAGCAATCCAAGCCAAGGACATAGAACCCTGGACTGCCGCCAAACTAAAGACTTGTCGCCAACAAATTTGATTCGAGGATAAAGATTTTGACATAATGCTTAGGCATGAGATTTTAAACACCCGCTAAGCTTTCATTTGTTTTGGAAGAACGATCGGACTCTCTGCATCAGCATTCATCAAGTTCTTCTTCTCAGCATCCAAACGCCGCTTGCGGGCATAGAGTTGAATACTTGCAGCAAATGCGATCGCCATCCCAAAGACAACATAACTTGTGGCATTGGTGGGAATATCATTTTTGAAAATAGCCAACATCACAATCACTACTAAAAAGAACGTCGGAAATTCATTCATCCAACGAAACTGTTTAGACGTAAGCGGCATTTCCCCTGCCTCCATTTGGCGAATGATCTTGCGACAATAAAAATGGAAGCCCACCAACACCAACACCAAGCCCATCTTCACCTGCAACCAAGTCTGCTGCAATAAATCAGGTGCGATCGTCAACATTGCCACTGCCATCACAATTGTTACCACCATGGCCGGAGTCATAATGATGCCGTAGAGCCGCTTTTCCATCAAGGTGAACTGCGTCTTTAAAATGCTGCGGGCGGGTTCCACCTGTTGCTCGTGGGCCTCTGCATGGTAAACAAACAATCGTGGTAGATAAAAAAGCCCCGCAAACCACGAGACAAACCCCACGATATGAAACGCTTTAAACCAAAAGTACGGCATGGTGATGATGTAAAAGAACTGCTACAGATCAAAAAACCCAAGATACAAATGCATCCTGAGTTTTATTAAACGGGAAAACGGGTGTTCCCTAAAGCGTTTCTCCGCTCACATTCACGTTTCGTTACACTAGGCAAGTTTCTCGGCTCACTGGAGTTATGAGGTCTTCTGACGGACCTTGATTTAAAAAGAGCGAAATCGCTACGCAAATTGCACGATCTTGGTCCCAATCTGGGTTCTTCTCAATGTATTGAGCCAATTCAATGTGAAGGGTTTCGGGAAGCTCGGCAAGCAGGGAAATGGTGGGAAACATCATAAAATAAAACCTTTACTCAAGCACTAAGTGTGACGATTTTCAAAACAGAAACTAACACCCACTGATGCAATCAACCCTAGAAATAACGACTTCCCATATCTTTTCACAGTAAGTCGTATAAGTTGGTGGTCGATTGGTAGACCGAATTCTCGCACCGCTCTGAGTGTTTGTAGAGCGTATATTTACTTGTGCTATTTAATACATTATGTCTCTACGAATACATTCATGATAAATTTATCCCTACGTACTGTGGAAAACGTTCTAAATGTGTTTTAGAGGGGTATTATTTAGTGGAGTCTTGAGTAATTCAAATGTATTAAAATCGCCAAAAGTCTTTTGTGGAAAGGATTTTGAGCTTTTTGATCCGAGACAGATGATTAGAGTAATAAAGCTCTATCTTGTGGGAATCGATCGGTTCGCATCATTGAATACAATCGCAGTCAGCGTTGCCCTGTGGAAAACTCTTCGTAGTCTGTGGAAAACACAGGATGGATGTGGAAAGATTTAAAAAATGTAGGAAAAATCTCTGCCTAAAGCAAGAAATCTCAAGTTGCCGATTGTTAACTTTGAGCAATGTCATACAGTGTTAACTAAAGTTTTGCTACTTTTTAGTTAAACAAACGTAACTGTATAAAAAATCCTGGACACCAAATATTGCGCCAGGATGTTGATTGAATCATTAAGTCGGTGGTGAGGGACTACAGGTTAATCTAGTTAGCCTTAATCTAGTTAGTTAATCCGGCGGATATTTAAACAACACCAGTCGCCTCGTTTCCAGAGCGCGGACACAAACCAACCATTCTCTTCCAGAACATCCGTCACGGCCTTGGCTTGGTCTAGCAGAACACCACTTAGGATGCCCCAGGTTTCTGGCTTAGTGAACGGCTCCCACTCGGGAATCAGCTCCACAATCACATGGGCCAAAATATTGCAGACAATGCCCTCGACGGGTTCAGGAATCATGTCCACAATGACTTCGACGCTGCCTTCAGCCACCTCAAGCCGCAACGGATCGATGCTGTTGAGTGTTATGTTTTCCTGCGTTGCTTTCACCGCCAATGGATCTGTATCAACCGCGTAGGCTTTTCTTGCGCCCAATAGCAATGCGCCCACGGACAAAATCCCCGAACCACAACCAATGTCGGCGATCGTAGTCAATTCTGGATTTTCGCCCAATCGCATTTCTAGCGCTTCAAGACAAAGTTGCGTGGTGGCATGGTCTCCCGTACCAAAGGCCACTCCGGGTTCTAGCTTAAGAATGGTCCGATCGGTATGTTCTGGCAATGGCAACCAAGCGGGATGAATAAGGAGACGATCGCCCACATTTTGCGGCTTCCAATAGGCTTTCCAGCCGCTGGCCCAATCTTCCTCGTCGATTAACTGCCACTGAATCGACGGCTCCCCAGCTTCAAAACATAAGGCATCTTGTTTGACTTGTAATGCGAGGGCCGACAGGTCCAAAACATGAGACGACACTTTCGGGACATAAGCTGCAATGATCGACGAATTCCCTTCTCGCTGACTGGACATTCCTTTACAGCCAAACATTTCCAGTCGCCAAAACATTGATTCTTCTAGTACCGCTTCACATAAAATCTGGATTTCCCACCAACTGTTTGTCATGAAGAATTGAGAATGAAGAATTGAGAATGAAAAGGTGCAGTTTGATGACGATCGATCGTGATTAAAACAGCGTTTGAAAAGTCTTTGCGTTGATATTACAAAGACCCGATCCCCCCAAATCCCCCTTGATAAGGAGGACTGAAAATTGAATTCTAAATCCTCATTTTTAAGAGGAACTAAGTATTAAATTCCGGTTCCCCCTTCACAAGGAGGCTAGGGGGATCGGGCCGTAAGCATCACAACTTTTGACTAATTAGACTAATTAATTGACTAACTACAGCGTCACCGTGTAGGCATCGCGAATTCCAGCCACTTTCGTAATTTCAGCCACCGTGTTCTCAGGCAACGGATCATCCACCGTCAACACCATCACCGCATCCCCACGAACAATCTTACGCCCCACTTGCATACTGGCAATATTGACATTCAAATCACCTAAGAGTGATCCAATCCGGCCAATGATTCCCGGCATATCGCGATGCAGCGTAAATAGCATGTATTTACTAGGCGGAACGTTGATAGGAAATTCATCAATGCTAATGATCTGCATTTCCTGATGACCTAAGAGCGCACCACTCACTGAATGTTCACCCAAAGAACCTTTAGCGGTTAACATCATGGATCCGGTGTAGTCCTGAATTGACTCGTCACGGGTCTCAATGACATGAATGCCGCGTTCTTTAGCCTCAATGCTGGCGTTTACAAAGTTTACTCGCTCATGCAATGCACTCGATAACAAGCCTTTTATAGCCGCAATCACGATCGGTTGGCTTTGGTTTGTCGCCAGTTCGCCGCGCAACGAGACCGTCAGAGATTCAATGCGTCCGCCTGCGAGTTGGCTGACCATGTTGCCTAGGGTTTCCGCCAGTTGCAAGTAAGGCTTGAGCGCTTCCAAGACATCGGGACGCAGTCCGGGAATGTTGACAGCGCTGCGGGCAGGTTTGTCGAGTAAGACATCGCGAATTTGTTCCGCCACATCGATCGCAACGTTAACTTGTGCTTCTTCCGTGGAGGCTCCTAAGTGGGGGGTCAGAACCAGTTCCTTACCAACGCTCCGCAAGGGCGATTCGCCTAGAGGTTCGCTTTCAAAAACATCTAGTGCAGCCCCAGCAATCCGGCCTTCAGAAACAGCCGCTGCGATCGCTGCTTCATCGATAATTCCACCTCGGGCGCAGTTGATGATTCGCACTGTAGGTTTCATTTTTGCGATCGATTCTGCATTAATCAGATTGGCTGTTTCAGGCGTTTTGGGAATGTGTAACGTAATGTAATCAGAATCCCGCAGCAGCGTCTCCATTTCCACCAGCTTGCAACCGAGCTGGTCGGCCCGTTCTTTCGAGACAAATGGGTCATAAGCCAGCAGCACCATGCCCATGGCTTTTGCGACTGTGGCGACATGCGCCCCGATTTTCCCAAGACCCACAACGCCCAGCGTCTTTTTATAAACTTCCACGCCCGTATAGCTTTTGCGGTCCCATTTCCCTGCTTTCATTGACGCATTCGCCGCCGGAATAAAGCGAGACATAGACATCATCATCGCTAACGTATGTTCTGCTGCCGCAATGGTGTTGCCTTCGGGGGAGTTGACGACAACAATACCTTTACGAGTGGCGGCTGGGACATCGACATTATCGACCCCGACTCCGGCCCGTCCGATTATTTTAAGTTTCTTGCCAGCTTCGATGACCGATGCGGTTACACGAGTTCCCGATCGAATCATCAGGGCATCATAGTCTCCGATACAGGCCACCAGCGCCTCAGGAGACAGACTGGTATTGACATCAACGTGTGCGACCTGGGAGAGAATATCAATCCCAACTTGATCGATCGGATCGGAAACAAGAACCTTCATCATGGCCAAAAGGGAAAAACGGGTTATAGATCAAGAGGCAATAATACGGTATTTAGGCCGGGAGTCTGGCAGAATCCCCCAGAAGTTTTTTGGATTGACCCGCAGGTTCGGGGGTTGAACCTTTTCGGAGTCTATACGAATCAAGCTAAAATCTGAGGCACGCCCCTGTCCCGTTTGCGATTCTGACTGATATGTTGCTCGATGTGTTGGACTGTTTTTCTTCTTATCAAGCGCTCTACGATGATTTGCGTGACCTAGAGCAGCACATTTATCCAGGACAGCCTGCCGAGGTGGTGAGTCTGGCTTTCGCGATCGAGTCCGTAGATCCTTTGGCGTTGTTGCAGTCTTGGGTGGACCCGCTGGATTGTCATTTGTACTTTGAGCGCAGTGGGGCTAAAACGTCGATATTGGCGGTGGGTGCGACTTTACGGTTGACGGTTGATGGCGTAAGTCGGTTTGTCCAAGCGCGGGATTGGGTTAAGCAAGTAACGGCTCGGGTGAGGATGCGGGGCGATCGATCGGTGCCGTTTTCGGGCGCACATTTTTTTTGTGGATTTTCGTTTTTTGATCAGGCAACATTAGAAGATGGATTTGCGGCGGGTTCGGTTTTTTTGCCGGAGTGGCAGATTGGGCGATCGGGCGATCGGACTTCCTTGGTGGTCAATCGGGTGCTGGATGTGGAGTTTTGTGCGGAGACTGAAGCCCGTGAGATTTGGACCCAATTGCAGCGTATTCAATCGACTACCTTCGATCGCCATTTATCAACCCCATCTCCAAGCCAATCTCTCCAAGCCTTCACCTCGCCCGATCAATTCAAAACATCTGTTAATCGAGCATTAGTGGCAATCAAATCAAAAAAAATCGAAAAGGTAGTTCTGGCCTTAGCCTATGAAGTAAAAGCTGCGCAAGAATTTAATGTAGTCACATCCCTCTACAATCTTCGTCAACTTTACAAAGATTGCTATATCTTTTCCTGCAACAATACATCCGGAGAAACATTTTTAGGGGCGAGTCCAGAACGGTTAGTGACGGTCGATCGGAATCAATTAGAAACCGATGCCTTGGCAGGTTCAGCTCCGCGCGGGGAAACTGAATTGCACGATCGCCATATTGCTCAAACCCTTTTAGGTAGCATCAAAGAAACCCATGAGCATCAATTGGTGATTGATTTTATTACAACGCAATTGGTGGCTTTAGGATTAGAACCTGAAATGTTTCCCGCAACACTATTACAATTGCCCAATATTCAACATTTACATACGCCCATTCGATCGCTTGTCCCCAAAACCGTTCATATTCTCGATGTCGTCGCTGCACTTCACCCCACTCCAGCCGTGGCCGGAGTCCCCAGAGATCTAGCCTGCGACCAAATCCGATCACTTGAGACCTTCGATCGATCGCGCTATGCGGCCCCTATTGGCTGGCTTGATGGTGAGGGCAACGGGGAATTCGCTGTGGGAATCCGATCGGCGATTTTGGCAGGCGATCGGGCTAGGCTTTTTGCGGGCGCTGGGATTGTGAAGGGATCTAATCCAGAACATGAATTGGCAGAAGTTCAGTTAAAATTACAGGCATTGTTAAGGGCGATCGTTTAGTTTAAAAGCGCTAGTTCTCCAATTTTGATCCGAAACGCTGTTGTTATTGATCCTGAATTAGCAGCCCAATAAGAATCTATCTCAATTAGCTTATTTTCTAGGTTCAAGTTAATTACAATTAGCGCAAAAATGATTACATCGATCGCTGGCAAAGCGGACAAAGAGCATGGATCACCAGTTGACAATCAAGCAACGAAAATCCTGATCCTTTCGCCACTTTTTCGCCGACTTTTTGCATAGTTTCACTTTTAAACTCAATGGTTTTAGTGCAGCGAATGCAGACTAAATGATGGTGGCTCTCATCGCTTCTCGGATTCAGTTCATAGTGTTTATGATCTTCTGCCAGTTCCAACTCTCGTAAAACACCCATTTGAGACATTAGATGCAAGGTTCGGTACACGGTCGATAGGCTCATAGGAGTTGCGTTCTGGGTCAATCTCTGATGCACATCATCAGCACTCAAATGATCGCCCGCTAAAGAATTGTGAAAGAGACTCAAAATTAAAATTCGCTGTGGAGTCATGCGCAATCCACGATCGTGAAGCGCCCCTTTAACAACATTAGTCTGATGCGGATTCTCCATCCCCATGCCAAATCCCTCTTGAGTAGAACATGCAAAAATTAATTGGGTACATCCCGATCCAACTGGTCGAGTACCTATTGAAAATTAGAATACAAGACTTATCGTACCAATTGCAAATAATTCGCAGGTATCCGATCGCTTAAAATCTCAAGATTCACTTATAGATTGACTTTCAAGGATTTTGACTCGAAAAAATCAAACTTTTTCTGTGAATTTTTCTGAAAGATTTTAAACTCTACTTGACAATATAAGTCAATAAAGTCTATCTTATAGGTTATCAGCTACGTTACTGCATTAATTCTTCCAGAACGCTCCGCTCCTTCTCACAGCATGGTGTTTCAATGAGTCAAGCTACGGTCGAACCAGTTCCATTTGGACTAGTCGGGGAATTTTTAGGATTTATTTTAAATAAACAAGACCAACTTCGCGGCCTCAGGCTGATGTGGTTAGGTCAGGAAGTCATGATTAAGGTGGCCAAGTATTTGCGCAACGATCGGTATGACGGTTGGATTCCGGGAATGCAGGTCGAGGTTTGGGGCACTCAGCAATTTTCCAAAAAGAAGACCCATATTAAATACAATGCCAATCGCATGTTGTTACGATCGCCGATCGCCCCAGTTGATCCGATCGATTCACCGATCGTCAAAATTGCCTCAAGCTCAAAACCCGCCATTATTAAAGTGTGCGGAAAACCTGACTGTATGAAGCAAGGCGGTAAAGCATTGTGCAAAACGCTGGATAAAGCCCTAAGCAGTGGGGAATGGGATCCATCGATCCAAGTTCAATTTACAGGATGTATGGGGAAATGTAGTCAAGGGCCAAATTTGGTCGTTATGCCCGACAAAAAACGCTATAGCAATGTGACAGATCAAGACATTCCGAAAGTACTTAGTCAACACTTTAGCGCCAGTCAAACAGCTTAATACAAGTACATGCAATTGCATTCATGCTGTGGTTATTCCAACCTAATCGTAATTAAATGCTTGTGTTGAAGTACAGTAAAATGTATTGCTCCCCCTTTTATATACTCTAAGAGTTGTCTCTAAAAAGCTCTTAGCTTATATAAAAATCATTGTTAATAATAACGAAACTTGACTCCATGAAAGAATTGAAGCTCGAAAAGGCAACCCCGCTCCTAACGTCCATTATGGAATATGAGCTTGCTGGAGTCGTCCGCTACACCCATTATGCGCTCATGGTCACAGGGCCAAACCGGATCCCCATTGTTCAATTTCTCAAAGACCAAGCTACCGAATCACTACTTCATGCGCAACAAGCTGGCGAAATACTGACTGGATTGGGCGGACATCCTAGTTTGAAAATTGCTTCAATTGAAGAAAGCCACAAACATTCAATTTATGACATTCTTGTTGAAAGCAGCACTCATGAAGCGGCAGCCCTAGACTTATACAAACAGTTTTTAGATGTGGTCAAAGATCGCAGTATTTACCTCGAAGAATATGCTCGTGGAATGATTAGTCAAGAAGAATTACACAGCATGGAATTGCGGAAAATGCTCCGAGATTTTAAACCTAGAGATCAAAATTAGGCGTTGTAGATTCAGCTATAGATTCAGCCAATAAACGTGGAGCCGATCGGAACATGTCGTCCGATCGGTTACTTTTAGATTTTTTTATGACATGGCCGTCCATAAATGCCCGTCTATAAATGCGATATCACCCTATGTGACTTTGAGAAGATTCATTTAGCTCATACCTTCATCTGGTAAAATCCACTAGGTTTTTAGCATTATCAGCCAATGGCATCAACGCGGGTACGAATTGCGATCGACGCGATGGGTGGCGACCATGCCCCAGCAGAAATTGTGGCAGGCGCACTGAGGGCACAAGATGAACTCAATGTAGACATAATATTAGTCGGAGATCCGCAAGCGCTCCAAGCCTGCTTAGTGGATTACGGCGGCGATCGGAAACCCAAAATCGTGGCGGCAGATAGCGTCATTGAAATGGACGAAGAACCCGGTCGGGCTTTACGTCGCAAGCCGAACGCCTCCATCAATGTGGCTATGAATTTAGTCAAGTCAGGACAGGCGGATGCTGTGTTTTCTGCCGGACACTCTGGGGCTGCAATGGCCGCCGCACTGTTACGACTGGGGCGGTTGAAAGGAATCGATCGGCCAGCGATCGGGGCCGTACTTCCGACTATGATTCCAGGTAAATCTGTACTGGTCTTAGATGTCGGTGCGAATGTTGATTGTCGGCCCAAGTACCTGGAGCAATTTGCGCTCATGGGAACTATTTATGCCCAATATGTCCTAGGCAATCCTGCCCCGCGTGTGGGTCTATTGAATATTGGCGAAGAGGACTCTAAAGGCAATGAACTTGCATTAGCGGCCAATCAACTTCTAAGAGCCAACCCCAACATTCCATTTGCGGGCAATGCTGAGGGTCGTGATGTACTATCTGGGCAATTTGATGTTGTGGTATGCGACGGCTTTGTTGGCAATGTCTTGCTTAAATTTGCAGAAGCAGTCGGCGACATTTTGCTTCAAATTCTTAAGGAAGAATTGCCCAGAGGGAAGCGTGGTAAGCTTGGAACCGTTGTTCTGCGGCATAATCTAAAACGCATCAAGAATCGCATTGACCATGCTGAACACGGGGGTGGGTTGCTCCTTGGGGTGGCGGGAATTTGCATTATTGGCCATGGTAGCTCGAAGGCGGGAACCGTGTTCAGTGGAATTAGACTCGCCAAAGAAGCCGTGGATAATCGTGTTTTACAGCGGATTCAGTCCAGTTACCCTGGCACGACGGCCTCATTGCTGAATGTTGAAGCCAGTACTGAAATTATTGCGGTATCCGAACATTAATGCAGGGTTACGATCGTACTACTCGCGTTAGCTTCACGTTCATTTTACCGATTGTTCGTTTCCGTCAACGTTTTTCTAGTTAACAAAGGAGAGCCGCATCTTGGAACGGGTTGGACTTGCCATTACTGGATGCGGCGCTGCATCCCCCACGCAATCAGTCTCAAACGATGAATTGAGTGATTTTGTCGATACCTCTGACGAATGGATCGCCAGTCGAACGGGTATTCGCAGTCGTCGATTGGCCATGCCGGGAGATTCTCTTGCGTCATTGGGTGCAGCGGCGGCATTGCAGGCTTTGGAAATGGCGGGATTGGCTGCCGATGAAGTGGATTTGATTCTGTTGGCAACGTCTACGCCGGATGATTTGTTTGGGACGGCAAGCGTGATTCAGGCATCGATCGGGGCAAAGCAGGCGATCGCGTTTGACCTAACCGCCGCTTGTTCCGGGTTTGTATTTGGATTAGTCACCGCTGCGCAATATATTCGCACGGGCACCTTTAAAAATATTGTTTTAATTGGTGGCGATATTTTATCCCGTTGGGTTAATTGGGACGATCGGCGTACTTGTGTTTTATTTGGTGACGGGGCGGGGGCTGTGGTGATTCAAGCTCACACCGTCGATGGACTTTTAGGTTTTCAGCTTCGCACCGATGGCAGCCAGAATGCTTGCCTCAATCTGAAAATCATCGAAGATTCCCAGGAAATGTCTGAAGATATTGTCGTGATCAAAGGCGGATTTGGTCCCCTCACCATGAACGGCCAAGAAGTCTATAAATTTGCGGTGCGAAAAGTCCCAGAAATAATTGAAAAGTCACTCTTTGAGGCGGGCTTAACAGCATCCGATGTAGATTGGCTCGTGTTGCATCAAGCTAACCAACGGATCCTTGATGCTGTCGCCATTCGTCTGAAGATTGCCCCCGAAAAAGTGGTCACTAATTTAGCCACTTACGGCAACACCTCTGCCGCCTCCATTCCGATCGCCCTCAATGAAGCTGTGCGCGATGGCAGAATTCAGCCCGGACATACCTTAGCACTTGCAGGCTTTGGCGCAGGCTTAACTTGGGGAAGTGTTGTTATTACTTGGGGTAAGTAAGATTACAAGTAAAATCTCTAATAAAAAAGCCAGTGATTTTCACTGACTGGAAAGTTATGGTTGGAAAATATGATTATTGATCAAAGGGGAACGATTAACGATTAGCTTTAGACTCACGTTGAGCCGTAGATCTAAAGTACTCCATTCTTCAAGAGCATTGCGTCTAAGTCATCGTTCAGATCCCAAGGATTATCCAACGCTTTGAGATCTGCCGAACCCACTGTTTGACCATTTAGATCAAACGATAGATCGTCAGTTAGGCTGCCGCCCAATCCATCCATGTCAGAAAAATCCGAGAGATCCAAACTGGTATTGACGCTTTCTTCAAGAATGGAATCTGGCATCATTTCAGACAGGCCATCCAATTCGCCCAACTCGCCTAAGTCCAAGTCTTCACCAAACGCATCATTGAGATCATCCATCATCCCAATTTCTAAATCTGGACTCATTCCTAGATCGGAGTTGAGATTCGTATTTAAATCTGCGCCTAAGGCATCATCGAGACCAGCCTCCATGAAATCGTTCATTAAATCAGCATCTAAATCAGTCATCCCGAAATTAGTTGCATCCAGTCCTAAATCTAAGTCAGTGCTACCCAGATCTGCCGAGTCGAAGGCACAATCATCCCCCACTTCAGGTCTTTCGATCGCTTCAGGCCTTTCGAGGACTTCAGACACGATCGTCGGAGCTACAGTAATGGCAGCAGCGATAGGAGATGGTATGACAGCATTAGATTGCAACGCTACACTGCCCGCGATCGGAGTTGTTGTATTGACTTCTGTACTGGCTGCTGTACCGATCTGAAACTCCAAGCTCAAACGAATGCGGCCCACTTGCCAATCGGCGGCACCGGGTTGCAAAACTTCACAGGGAATTCCCTCCTCCATCAGCGCATTAACTTCCGAAAGGCCCATGCCAGAATCAGTGCAAGCAGTCTGGAGTTGCTGTAAAATCGTCCGAATCCGAAGAGTCGATTCGTTTTTAAATAAAGAGGCATTCTCCTGAAAGCCTTCAATGTAAATAACATCTTTAGTAGACAGTGATAGTGCTGCTTGCTGAGTCATATCGAGGTGATCTCCATAGGATTGGTTTGGCTTCAAAGTGCCCACAGGAGATCTACGAATTACTAAAGAAGAGTCTCCTATTTAAAAAATCAGTGAATTCTCGGATAAATGTACTAATTTTTCTTAAAATTTATCCCCGAATCTCAGGAAAATTAATGGCACAATCATCCTAAGGTTTGGGGATTTTGAAGATAACATCTGCCTGTTGAGAATTCTTTTAATGCTTATAAAATCCCTAAATGACACAAGAATGGAATCGCCCTTAGCATCTAAGCCATCTAAGCCATCTAAGGCACCGCTTGCGATCGATTGGAATCAACTTAGTCAGTTATCGGAAGGAAATCAAGAATTTGAAGTGGAGTTAATAAAGCTCTTTTTTGTAGAAACAAAGACTCTTCTTACCCTGTTAGCGGACGCGATCGATCTTCAGGACATGCGCCAGGTTGAATATATTGGCCATCAAATCAAAGGCTCCAGTGGCAACATCGGATTTCGAGCCATGTCTCAAATAGCAGGTCAACTAGAACAGCAAGCACGGCAACAAAACCTCAACCTAGCTTCATCACTACTCCAAGCCTTAACTCAGTGGATCCTAGAAATTCAGGATTTCTTAGAATGGTGAATTGACTACAAAAACACTAATTTATGATCGAAAAATCAAAATTCTATTATCCCTTTCAAAAACCAATCCTAAGCTTACAAAATCCTTATGATATGCGTCTGGAATCTACGCTATAACCAATAAGGATATTTAATATCACACTGGTTATAACAGCCTTCTATCATGACAATTGAACAGTTGAGTTTTGGGGGAAATCCCGGTCGATTTCGGGTTAAGTCAAAGCTATCACGAGGCAATCGCGCCCCGATTTTGCTAGGAGTGGCGATCGTCTCTCTTAGTTTTATTATGTTGCGCCTGGTTCAGCTTCAAGTTGTTCAGGGTCAATATCATCACGATCGCGCTCAGTACAATCGGATTCGTCCCATTCCCATCGTGTCCGATCGGGGCAAAATCGTCGATCGTTCTGGACAAGTGCTTGCGGCTAACCAAATTACCCGATCGATTTACCTTTATCCTCGTGATCAATCCAAAGTAGAATGGCAAAAAACGGCTGAGTCTCTTGGGCAAATCTTAGCCATTGAACCCAAGAAGATTTTGGATGAATTAGAAAAAGCAGGCTATGAATCGGCTGTGCCCGTCAGAGTTTATCGCAATCTAAAACCGGAAGCCTTTGTAGCATTGGCTGAAGGGCTACGTATTCCCGGCTTAGAAATTCAATCCGATGCCAGTCGTGTATACCCTAATGGTGCAATGGCGTCCCATTTGCTGGGATACATTGGCGAAGCAACGGAAGAAGATGTGAAAAAGCATCCTGACTTTCCAGCGGGAATGATTGTCGGGCAAATGGGCATTGAGCGATCGGCAGATGATGAATTACGCGGCACCTGGGGCAATCGTTTAATTGAAGTAGATGCGACAGGCAAGGAATTACATGTACTCGGAGTACAGCAACCTGTTCAAGGTCAACCGTTACAATTGACGCTGGATCTCAAATTACAAAAAGCAGCAGAATTAGCGCTTGCCGGTCGTCGTGGTGCAGCGGTCGTCATGGACATCAAAACTGGGGCTATTCTTGCGATCGCCAGTGCCCCGACGTTTGATCCCAATGTATTCATCCGTAAGATTTCTCAGCGAGATTGGAACATCTTACAATCCGACGACAAACCCTTGATCAACCGCGCATTGCAATCCTATCCGCCTGCTAGCACCTTTAAAATTGTCTCCACTGTCGCTGCCTTACAGTCTGGTAAATATCAACCCGATTCTACGATCGCCACGTCCGATTCAATCAATGTTGGCGGGACTATATTCTATGAGCATGGCAGTGGTTATGGCAGCATTGGATTTAAAGAAGCGTTGGCGGTGAGTAGTAATACATTTTTCTATCGAGTAGGTTTGGAGATCGGGCCAGAAGAAATTAAAAAATGGGGTGAAAATCTTGGCATTACCCGTAGTCCGCTAGCTCTTGATGGCGGTGGCGATGGTGGCTATTTACCGACTCCTGCATCCAAGGAAAAGTATTATAAAGAGCCTTGGTATGGCGGCGATACGGTGATGACAGCGATCGGTCAGGGATTAGTGCAGGTTACGCCACTGGAGATGGCCGTTATGATTAGTACCATTGCAAACGGTGGCAGACGGGTCAAACCGCATCTTATGGCGAGCCAAACCAACCTTCCACAGATGCAGCCGGAGAATAGTGGCATCTATCCAAGCACCCTGAAAGTCTTGAAAGAAGGATTGGTTGCCGTGGTACATGAAGGTACAGGCCAGAGTCTAAATGACGGGTCGATTCCTCCAACAGCGGGCAAAACCGGAACCGCAGAAGTCTCTACTGGGGCCGATAATGCGATGTATGTTGGCTATGGTCCCGTAGAGAATCCGCAAATTGCGGTCGCGGTAGTGGTTGAGAATGGGGGTTTTGGTGCAACATCAGCGGTACCTATTGCCCACGAGGTTTACAAAGCGTTCTTCGGTCCTCCTAAAGCTAAAAAAACAAATTAATCTAGCTAAAGTAAATTAACCCAATAACAAACGAGGAGGACTGAGCCAAAACAATTGACAGTGGCCAGTCAAATCTCCATCGTCAGGCGTACTAAGTCCAATCACACCTGCTTTTTTTAGAATTAAATTGTCACAATTCTGCCCAAATATTAATTGTGCGGCCAATCGACTTAAGTCTGGCTCATGCCCAACGATCGCGATGCTTTGAACTCGATCGCGAATAGATTGTAATTGTTCAATGATAAATTCAATATCGCCTGCTGGCTTCAATGCATCAATGGTTTCAAGAGTTTCAGATAGCCCGATCGATTGCAGAATGAGAGCCGTTTCCATCGATCGGGCATAGGGACTTGTCAAAATCACATCAAACTGTAGTCCCAATTCCTTGAGCCGTTGTGCAACTTTGGTTGTTTTCTTCAAGCCAATGTCCGAAAGGGGACGCAAAGAATCGTCTTCAAAATCTCCAAACTGTCCGGCTAGTCCATGGCGAATCAAATAGATTTCAATCATAAGCTTTAAAATAACATCTCAAGTCTGTTTACAAAGGAGAATTGAAAACTTGAATGAATTTGAAGTCCGATCGTCCCATTCTCAATTCTCAATTCCCAATTCTCAGCTCACTCCTTTGGGATAGTTCTGTTCGGGATTAATCAAACGCAGTAGTTTTTGTTTGACTTGGGCATCGTAAATGTTCCATTTTAATTTGGAATATTCATTATTTTCGGCAAAGCCAGATAGAAAACGGATGGGAATTTCAAACCCGCCCGCCTGCGATCGTCCTCCGCCAAAGAACCGACCCTGAGCATCCTGACCAAATGCCTCCTTTAGAAATTCATCAGGATCAAGGGTGATTTTGTTAGTCCGCAGGGATCCGACTACAATTTCAATTTCGTCGTCCTCATCATGGACAATGCCATAGACCACAGCCGTATGAACATTGTCTTCTGTAACCAAAAAGTCAGCAGCCTGCGGAATAGCGTCCCGATCGTCGTACCGCAAGAATCCCACGCCTGCAATGGAAAAGCTATTTTGGACCGTGCGATTTTTCAGCGATCGTTCAATTACATCCATCACCGGACGCGATCGGGCGGACTGTAGGACCGCATTCAGAAGCTGGGTGTCATAAAAACGACTGATGTAGGCTGCCGCCAAGAAATCTTCTTCTTGCGCTTGCATCAAACGGTTAGTATCCGATCGTAATCCATGCATCAATGCCGTAGCACATTTGACATGCTCAGAGATGTTGCTGTCGAGCTTGATTAGTCCCGCTTGGATATATTGGGTCAAAATGGTCGCTGTTGCCCGCGCATGGGTCCGAATATCCACAAATTCTGCAGTCAGATCATCCTGCAAACTGTGGTGATCGATGATGACAGTAATGGGAATATTAGCCTCTCGCAGTGCGCCCATGAGCTGACTGGTCGTGCCTTGATTGTCGATTAAGACGACACCACGATAGATAGACAGGTCTTTTGTCTTAACCGCTTGGACCGTCCAGCGCTGAAGTGGGATGCCCGTTAGCTTGACTAAGGCAATGTTTTCCTGATGGCTGAGGGTACCAGCATAAACAATGTCTGTGGGGATATCAAATTTCTGAGCAATTAGCTTATAGGTCCAAGCCGAAGACAACGCATCGGGATCAGGGAAATCCTGTAACACGATGACCTGACGTTCGCCTCGGTGCCGCTCTAGGGTTTTGCGAAATTGGTCAACCTTCTGCTCTTGTTCAGGCGATCGTAATGTGTCGTAGGGCGATCGAACCCGATATTCCTGAATGTAGTTGTTGTTCCCATTGCTATTGTTCCCATTAAAGGAAACCCCATTTGGATTGGGCGGAAGGTCAATGGCTGGACGATCTAAGGCAAATGAGCTAGTTTCTAATGAGAGGGCTTCACAAGAAGTCTCTTCTTGAAGGGGATCCGCCGAACTGATGCTGTCAGATTGCATAGAAAATTACAGAATGCAAAAATAGTGAGGATTACGATCGTACGAGAATTCAGACGATTACGCTAGTGTGATCGTAAACTACAGCACGCTAATGTGTTCAAAAACACCATAATGTGCGAATTCAGACTGATAACGTTTAACGGTCTGTCTTGATCATGTCACATTCACAAGAAATAAAATAGATCTCCTAGAAAAATATTTAAAATAAAATAAGCCAGATCAGTTATCCGACCATCTCATAATATCTCCGCTGATCGTTCTGTCAGGCTGCTAAAACTGAGTTAGTGTAGAAGAATTACCATAGAACTAGCTGTTCTCTGATGATATTTATTAATCCCAGAACTGATTTCGCATTTAAGAAAATTTTTGGCTCGGAACAAAGCCATGATATTTTGATCAGCTTTCTGAATGGCATTCTGTATGGAGGACACTCAACGATTCAAACACTGACCATCGTAAATCCTTACCAAGCGCCTATTATCAAGGGATTAAAGTCCACCTATCTCGATATTAGAGCTGAATTAAAGACGGGCGAAATGGTGGTGATTGAAATGCAAGTTTTGAATGTAGCAGGGTTTGAAAAACGTATTCTTTATAATGCGGCTAAAGCTTATTCGGTTGAACTTTCCGAAGGCCAGTCCTACGCACATCTGACTCCTGTGATTGCGTTGACTATTACTGATTTTGTTATGTTTGAAGAGGTTTCTCAGCATCTCTCTCGTTTTATGTTGAAAGAAAAGGACTGTTTGATGGACTATCCAATTCAAGATTTGGAGTTGGTATTTGTTGAATTGCCGAAATTTCACCGATCGTTACCTGAGCTAGAAAGTCTGAGCGATCGATGGATTTATTTCCTTCAACATGCTCCAGATTTAGAAACTATTCCTGAAATGATGGCTGAAATCCCGGAGATGAATCAAGCATTCGCGATCGCAAACAAAGCAACGTTGACCCGTGATGAACTCGATGAACAACATCGACAATCTTTCTTTATTCACGATCAGCGAGGAGTAGCGATTAAAGCAACAGAACAGGGGATTAGACAAGGTCTGGAACAAGGTCTGGAACAAGGTTCTCGACAGCAACAATTAACGATCGCAAAACGATCGCTGTCTCTCTTGGATGATGAGACCATCAGTCAAATTACGGGATTATCTATGGATACTATCCAACAATTACGTCATGAATAAAGACTGCTCGTCAATGTTTAAATGACCCACGATCGCAGTCCATATTCCTTGATTGATTCTTTGAATGTTAACGCATAAAAGTTAAGGTACAAATCGGACAAATTTATTCTTCCCAAATTGCAACACCTGACCAATTAAATCCGATGGTGTTTCAAAAATGAAGTTTGGGTCGGTTACCTTTTCACCATTGAGTTTTACGCCACCGCCTTGAATCTGTCGTCTTGCATCAGAACTCGTTTTACAAAGGCCTGATGCACTCGTAACGAAGAAAACTTTGGCTGGAAACTCGATCGTACTGACCGAAAATTCTGGCACTGAATCTGCTTCCGTTGAGCCACCAATCAAATTTGCGGCATCTGCTTGGGCTTGTTGGGCCGCCGCCATCCCGTGATATTGACTCACCACGTCTAGCGCCAAGATTTTTTGTTGATGGCGGGGATTTTGCGAAAGCTGGGTGTAGTCCAGTTGGGTGAGCAGTGTGATGTAGTTTTCTAGAAGTGCGTCAGGTGTTTTTTCTAATTTGGAATACATGGTGAGTGCATCTTCATTCAGCCCGACATAGTTTCCCAGAGATTTCGACATTTTTTGAGATCCATCAGTTCCAATCAAAATAGGCATTAACAACCCAAACTGAGGACGCATTCCAAAATGCCGCTGCAAATCTCGACCGACTGCGATATTGAACTTTTGGTCTGTGCCGCCAAGTTCCACATCCGATTCTATGGCGACCGAATCATAGCCCTGCATTAATGGATAGAGGAACTCGTGGAGGAAAATAGGGTTTCCTTTGTCGTATCGATCGCTAAACCCTTCTTTTGCGATCATTTGCCCGACGGTCATAGTGCCTAGGAGTTCTAGAATCTTGGTTAAATCCATCCCCGCCAACCATTCGGAGTTGTAGCGAATTTCTAAGCGTCCCGGCGTATCAAAATCTAGAATCGGGCGAACTTGCTCTAGATAGGTTTGGGCATTGAGTTTGACTTGTTCTTCTGTAAGCTGCTTGCGAACCTCAGATTTGCCAGTGGGATCGCCAATTCGAGCGGTGAAGTCGCCAATGATTAGCACAGCCGTGTGGCCCGCATCCTGAAACGATCGCATCTTACGCACCGGAATGCTGTGGCCTAAATGAATATCGGATCCGGTTGGGTCGATGCCCATTTTGATTCGCAGAGGCCGATCGCTTTGGAGAATGCGCTGCTCTAGATTTTCATCCGCATTAGTTGCATCGCCGGACGGGAAAATTTCATGGGTGCCCCGATGTAGCCAGCCAAAGGAAGAAGTCATGGGAATGCAGGTGGCTCCGAAAATGGAATAAGTATCAGCCAAAAACAGGTGTTCAATGCCCGTCTTTTATTAGATCACATTACTATAGGTTAAAGGGAAATACCATCAATAAAACCTTTGTCAAGGACTAAATGTTCGACTATCCTAGTTAAAGCAATTCAATACTTTAGACAATCTATGTAGCGCACAACGATCGTTGCATCTACTATAGGTGGCGTGTAGGATAAATTGTCTCTACCCTAATTTAAAGCTTCAATCCGTTCCGTCATCCAGAGAGAGTCGCCGTGTCGTCGAATACGTTACCCCGCAAGAACAACGAAAACGAATCGACCGCTCAATTTGTGGGTGGGGCCAGTAAAGTTGCGGGTGCAACGCTAATTGGGGTGTTGATGTTGAGCAGTTCGCTAGTGGCGGGTGCCTTGGTTGGTTTAGCCATTAGCTTTCAGAATTTGCCCGATGTGCGAATTTTACGAAATTATACGCCCAGCGAAACGACTCATATATATGATGTGAACGGTAAGCATTTGACGAGTTTGCATGGGGAAGCAAATCGAGAAGTGGTGCCATTGGATGAAATTTCGCCGCACTTGAAACGATCGGTGATGGCTATTGAAGACAGTTATTTTTATGCCCACAAAGGGGTTAATGCAACTTCGGCGGGTCGTGCGCTGAAAGCAAATTTTAACCGAGGTGAAACTAGTGAAGGCGGGTCTACCCTGACCATGCAGTTAGTTAAAAATCTATTCTTATCGCCCGAACGTGCCTTTACCCGAAAACTTGCTGAAGCCGTCTTAGCGTTGCGAGTCGAGCAGGTTTTTAAAAAGAATGAAATTCTCGAACTTTATCTCAACCAAATTTACTGGGGACACAATAATTATGGTGCAGAAACTGCGTCTCAGAGCTACTTTGGTAAATCTGTACGAGATTTGAATTTGGCTGAATCCGCAATGATGGCAGGTATCATTCAAGCTCCTGAAGATCTCAGCCCGTTTCGAGATATAAAGTCTGCTACCACTCGTCAGCATGTGGTGCTGCAACGGATGCGGGATCTGAAGTGGATTACGCCTGAGGAAGAAAAACAGGCACGGGACTATAAAATAAAGCTTGGCAAAATCACATCGTTCCAGGGCAGTGAAATTCCCTATGTGACGGAGGCGATCGTTAAGGAAGTCGAGAAAAAATTTGGCCGCGATGCCCTTCTCAAAGGCGGACTACGGATTCAAAGTTCAATCGATACAAAGCTACAACGTATTGCAGAGGAAACGGTTCGTCAGAGCTACCGATCGGGGGCGGACCAAATGGCGCTGGTGGCTGTCGATCCCCGGACCCACTATGTAAAAGCAATGGTTGGCGGGATTGATTATAAAAAGAGCCAGTACAACCGAGCGACCCAAGCCCTGCGTCAACCGGGTTCTGCATTCAAACCATTTGTTTACTACGCGGCGTTTGCCAGTGGAAAGTATGGCCCAGATTCCACCATTATGGATAGTCCAGTGGGCTACCCTGATGGTGATGAGATGTATTATCCCCAGAATTACGATCGGAGTTTTACGGGAGCTATTAGTTTGCGGCGGGCGCTTGAGATGTCGCGAAATGTTCCGGCGGTGAAATTGGGTCAAGAAGTCGGCTTGAACAAAGTGATTGAAATTTGTCGCAGTTTGGGAATTAAGAGTCCTATTGAGCCTGTAATATCATTGCCCCTGGGTGCGGTTGATGTGACACCGTTAGAAATGGCGACGGCCTATGCGACTTTGGCAAACAACGGCTGGCACAGCGATCCAACATTGATTGTCCAAGTCACAGACAGTAAGGGTGGCATGGTGTTGGACAATCGTCCGAAGCTTAGGCTGGTACTAGATCCTTGGTCTGCGGCGGCGACTAATGAGCTAATGCAGGGTGTGGTCAATCGTGGGACGGCAACTGCGGCTCAGCTTGGTCGTCCGGTGGCGGGGAAAACGGGAACAACGTCATCAGAAAAAGATATTTGGTTTGTGGGATCGGTGCCGCAGCTTTCGACAGCGGTATGGGTCGGGAATGATGATAATACTCCTCTCGGGTCTGGGGCGACAGGTGGAATGGTGGCGGCTCCGATTTGGCGTAATTTTATGTCGCAGGCTGTGCGTGATCTGCCTGTCGAAAGCTTTAGGCCGCCGAGTGATTTTCAAAAACCGTAGAGATTGACGAATTGAGAATTTAATGAAGCCTTATCAGTTGGTTCCGATCGTCCCTAGTTCAGAGCCGATCGTCCCTATTCCCAGTCCAGAATTTGATCTAATTACGCCCCATCCCTATAAAAAACTTGGTGCGCCCTATGGTGAAAAGTCGCCGTTTTATGTGCGATCGGGCGTCTTAGAAAAACTGAGGGCAGCGCAGTCTAAATTACGATCGATTAAACCGGGCTGGCGAATTCAGATTTTTGATGCCTATCGTCCGGTGGCGGTGCAGCAATTTATGGTGGACCATACGTTGCAGGAAGTTTTGACGGCGAAGGGGTTGGGTAATGGTGCCACGGAAGTAGAACGATCGCAGGCATTGCAAGAGGTGTATCAGTTTTGGGCGGTTCCTAATTTGGATCCATTAATGCCACCACCTCACAGTACGGGCGCGGCGGTGGATGTGACGCTGGTGGATGAATTGGGCACTACCGTAGATATGGGTTCGGAGATTGATGAGATTTCAGCGCGATCGTTCCCGGATCATTTTGTCGGGACTATGGCAGGCGACCAGTTTGACCGAAATCGGCAGCTCTTAAACTTTGTTATGACTGGGGCAGGTTTTGCGCGGCATTATCACGAATGGTGGCATTTTTCTTGGGGCGATCAGCTTTGGGCTTGGACTGTGATGCGATCGAGGGCATATCAATCGATGACGGACCAGCCGAAGATAACGGCAAAGTACGCTCGCTTTGAGTAACCTGAGGGGTGACTTTCAGTGGTACTATGGATAGCCGACCTCTTTATTTTAAGGAAACCGAATCATGTCACTGGTCCAAGAAGACAAACAAAAAATTATTACTGACTTCCAAAAACACGAGACCGACACCGGGTCCGTTGAAGTGCAGGTTGCAATGTTGACCGAGCGCATCAATCGTTTGAGCGGTCACCTCAAAACTAACAAAAAGGATCACGGTTCTCGCATTGGTCTTTTGAAAATGATTAGCTTGCGGAAGCGTTTGCTGTCTTATGTTCAGAAGCTTGATTACGCGCGATACAAGACTTTGATTGGTCGGTTAGGTATTCGGGGTTAAGAATTTTTCACTGGGTTTGAATCGATCGCGATTTAGATCTTTTGTTTTTCAAATGTCTTATTGTTGCTGTTGAGTATTGACGATTATGTCAACTGAATCCAAAGAGCCAGACGCTTCTAAACCTGAATCGTTGCCCTTCGAGCCGACTTCTAAAAAAAAGAAGACTGCTGCGCCGCGATCGACTGGATTTATAACTGATCCATCTTCAGGAATTCCTCAAGTGGTGAGTCAGCGCATGGGAAGACGTATGGCGTTTTTCTCTGGCGTACCCAGTGTTTTGGGCATGGCAACGTTTATCGTTAGCTATTACTTAGTGTCTCAACAGCATTACAATTTACCAAATTCAGCCGTGTTACTGGTGAGTCTCGGGTTCTTCGGGTTGGGAGTCTTAGGGTTGTCCTATGGTATTCTGTCCGCCTCCTGGGAGCCAGAACAAGAAGGTTCGATTTTGGGCACTGAGCAATTTGGGATTAATTTTGCCCGTGCAAGTGATGCGTTTAAAGAAGCTCGTCGTGTGGCGATTCGGGACGCAGAAAAGACAAAGAAGAAGAAGTAAACGATCGAAGCGTTTGATTCTGAACTGTTTTAAAAAACATAATATTAAAAACCACATTGGGACTCTTCTCCTAGTGCGGTTTTTAATTTCTCATCCTAATAACGATCGCCCCTTGAACTGATAGATAATATCGGTTTGTTTCGTTGGAAATTGCGATCGTGAAATCAAAGAATTCGCTTTTAGATGTGTTTGCAAGCCGCAAGATGGCGACGCTGCTAATGCTAGGGTTTTCGTCGGGGTTGCCCTTATATTTGACGGGAAAAGACCCAATGCAGGCATGGCTTTCTAATGAAGGCGTTGATCTGAAAGTGATCGGGTTCTTTAGCATTGTGGCGTTGCCCTATTCGTTGAAATTTTTGTGGTCGCCTTTTATCGATCGGTATGTCCCACCGTTTCTTGGTCGTCGTCGGGGTTGGCTATTGATAACGCAGATTTTGTTGATTATTACGATCGCGCTGATGGGATTCCAAGATCCCGGAGCCTTGAAGACGGTTCCGACGGCAATGACAGCAGCGACGGCTTGTGCAGGAAGTGGTTTTTTTCAAGGACTGTGTGAAATTCGCCATACGGTTGGCTTGATGGCCGGGAGTTCTATTTTTTGGTTCGCGATGATCGTGGCCTTTTTTAGTGCGACTCAGGACATTGTGGCAGATGCCTATCGAACGGATAGTTTGACCGAATCTGAACGCGGGGCCGGGGCTTCTATATTTTTGTTTGGGTATCGCATTGCGATCCAAATTGCGGGTGCACTGACGTTGGCATTTGCACAGGTGATGCTTTGGAAATGGGTATATTTTGTGATGGCGTTGTTGATGAGTGTGGGGGTGGTCGCGTCCCTGATTGCACCGGAACCTGAGCAAGATAGTTTGCCGCCGACTAGTTTGGTAAATTCAATTATGTTGCCATTTCAGGAATTTTTTCAGCGAAGTGGTTGGCAGCGGGCGATATTAATTCTTGTTTTTATTGTGATTTATAAGTTGGGTGATTCACTTTTACGTAACGTTGCTACTCCGTTTTTATTAGACAAAGGATTGGGGTTTAGTACAGCGGATATTGCATTTCCAAAGTTGATTGCATTCTGGGCGACGACGATCGGGACCCTGTGTGGTGGCGTAATTATGACGCGGATTGGGGTGAATAAGTCACTATGGATTTTTGCAATTTTACAGGCCGTTGGGAATTTGGCTTATGTGTTGTTAGCGATCGTGGGTAAGAGTTATCCCATTATGTTTGCGGCGTTAAATATTGAGAATTTCTGTGCTGGCCTTGAGGCTGCGGCATTTGTGGCGTTGTTGATGAGTTTGTGCAATGTGGGATTATCGGCAACGCAATATGCTTTGTTTTCGTCATTGCAGGCTTTTAGTCGAGATATTTTAACGGCTCCGGCGGGGGTTTGGGCGGGACAAATGGGCTGGGTTCCATTCTTCACAATGACAGCGATCGCAGCCTTGCCAGGGATTTTATTATTGCCGTTTTTTGCGCCTTGGAATGAGGGGAATGTGGAATAGTAAATTTAGAATGGTGAATGCGATCGGACCTTAAAAATTCGATCGTAGATTGATTGAGTATTGGCGCAAAGATCAAAGTGCATGTCGCCGTATTCCTGTACGCTAGATGTCTGTAGAGTTTCAGCATTGATCATGACATCTGTTTCCCAACGTTTTCAGCAACTTCGCGATCGCGCTCAATGTGCTTTGATACCCTTTCTGACAGCGGGCGACCCTGATCTTGTCACGACAGCGGAAGCCCTGCGGGTATTAGACCGATCGGGTGCGGACATTATTGAACTTGGGGTGCCTTATTCTGATCCGTTGGCTGACGGTCCTGTGATTCAGGCGGCAGCGACACGGGCGTTGGAGCGTGGGGTGAAGCTGAATGATGTGTTAGCGATGTTGAAAGAGGTGATTCCAACTATTAATGCGCCGATCGTTCTTTTTACTTATTACAACCCGATTTTAAACCGTGGTATTGATAGCTTTCTGCAAGAAATTTCGAGTATTGGGGTGAAGGGATTAGTGGTGCCAGATTTGCCATTGGAAGAATCGGATGGATTGTTGAAACCTGCCTTGACCTATGGCATTGAAGTGATATTGCTAGTTGCGCCCACTAGTCCTGCCCCTCGGATTGTGGCGATCGCTCGTCAGTCCCAAGGGTTTATTTATGTGGTGAGTACGACGGGTGTGACGGGAATGCGAACGCAGATTAGTGCGAAAACAAAAGATTTGATTCAAGAATTGCGAGTTGTGAGTGATAAACCTGTGGCTGTGGGGTTTGGGATTTCGCAGCCGGAACATGCGCGGCAGGTGATGGAATGGGGCGCAGATGGGGCGATCGTCGGAAGTGCTTTTGTCAAACGGTTGTCTGAAGGATCGCCAAAGGAAGGTTTGAAATCAATAGAGGCATTTTGTCGCACGTTAAAAGCTGCAATTACTTCTGATTAGAACTTCTAATTAGAGTTGCGATCGAATCCATTGGCGGAATTGTTGAATTAGATTGTTTTTCCCACAGAATGAGCTAATTAAAAATGAATTCCAGTGTGAGCGACGATCGTCATCACTTGTTCTCGGGAGAGTTTAGGAAATCCCTTTGTAATAGTGTCTAGTGTGGCCTGAGCTAGTGCCAAGGGTAATATACAAAAATCCTTGGCAGGACCAGCGGGTAGGGCACTAGTATACCGATCGGCTAATTCTAGATTGCGTCTTGCATATTGGTCGAGTTCAGTCATCGTCCAGCCCTGTGGCATAAACGTCACCCCCCGACTTAGATCTTCATTGTGATTTCGCAAGATATTCACCGCCTGCAAGCCTCTCCCAAACCCGATCGCATCTTGTCGATTGCTATTTGTTCCGTCGTGCCACGCCCACAGATCAGAGAGTAAGAGTCCGACCGAACCCGCCACACTAAAGGTATACCGATCGAGATCAAATTCAGTATGAATAGTCCAGTTATGATCGGCCCAATAGGCCATCCGATCGGCCATTGCCGCAGTTGCTTCCCAGATGCGTGGGGCGATGGAGGCAGGGGCTTCATTTAGCCATTCAGCTAAACGTAAAGAGACTTCTGGAAATGAGTGAGATCCAAAAATGGTGTCAAATTGATGATGATCAAACCGTCCCCTCCCTGATTGAATCATTTGGCTAATTTCCCGTAGAACCTCAGATTTGATCTTGTTTTCTATGGTTGGATGATCCTCCACTTCATCGATCGCCCGCATACAAAGATAGCCAGAAGCCACGGCTGATCTAAGGTCTGGGGGAAGATGACTAATGGGAATGTAGAACGTTCGACTAGTCTCTTTGAGTAGAGAAAGGGCATCTTGGCGCATAAAAATCCTACGATCCTCTAATACACTAATGAATTTTATCGCAAGCTGATTGTGCTGGTGTCCGAAATGGCTGTTTTTTAATAATTAGTTTTTAATAGTTGGTTTTTTAATAGAATAACTAGAGACTTGTATCTGCAATCGGATAGCATCTTTAAAGTAAATTTCAACGTAAATTCTGCCTAATTCTATGACCTACTGGCTGATTAAATCTGAACCTGATGTCTATGGCATCGATGATCTTAAAAAAGAACAAGTGGGCATCTGGGATGGAGTGCGTAATTATCAAGCCCGTAATTATTTAAAATCGATGGAAATGGGAGATTATTGCTTTTTTTACCACTCTAATGCTAAACCGCCGGGTATTGCTGGATTGGCAAAAATTGTTGAAACTATGGTTGTTGACCCCAGCCAGTTTGATAGGAATAGTGATTACTTTGATCCAAAATCAACGGTGGATGCTCCGCGTTGGCATACGGTGAAGTGCGAGTATGTTGAGACATTGCCGGAATTGATCTCATTGGAAACACTTCGATCGCACTTTGGTGAGGATGAATTACTTGTGGTTAAACGGGGAACAAGACTATCGGTGATTCCCGTATCATTTGAGAGCGCCGATCGGTTGCTGAAGATTGGTGGATTTATGACTAGATTCCAGCCCTTGATATAGCGGAAGTTTAATCCTAAATGTAGTCCCATCTACTGAATTAGATTCGCAATTAATAGACCCTTGGTGCCGTTCAACAATAATGCTATGGCTGATAGAAAGTCCCAGTCCGGTACCTTTACCAATTACTTTTGTAGTGAAGAATGGATCGAAAATCCGATCGCGAATTTCTTCAGGAATACCGGGACCATTATCATGAATGATGATTTCGACTGATTCGCTATGGGATATTGTCTTGATAGAAATTGTGGGTTTCCACAGGGCAACGCTTTTGTCCTGAAGTCGCTGATGATGGGCTTGGTCCAAACATTCATTGGTATAGGTTTCTAGTGCGTCAATACTATTAGCGAGTAGATTCATAATGACTTGGTTGAGCTGGCTGGGATAGCAATTAATTGTCCTGATCGCCCCATAGTCTTTTTTGAGAATGATTTCGGAAGTGGATTGTTTGAATCGATGATTAAGAATAAGTAATGTACTATTAATTCCCTCGTGAAGATCAACTGTTTTAAGTTCTGCTTCGTCAAGACGTGAAAAGTTCCGTAGACTTAGAATGATTTCCCGAATTCGATCAGTGCCGATGTTCATGGAATTTAGAAGCTTGGGTAGATCGATTTCTAGAAACTCTAGGTCAATTTCTTCTGCATGGTCGTCAATCTTATTTTGTTTGGCCTTTTGTTGATAGAGATGAAGATGATGGAGAAGGTCTTTGATATATTGAGTGGCAGGGCTTAGATTGCCATGAATAAAACTGACGGGGTTATTAATCTCGTGAGCAATGCCTGCAACCATTTGACCGAGTCCCGACATCTTTTCACTCTGAACTAATTGTCCTTGGGTTAATTTTAAATTACTTAAAGCTGTTGTTAATTCTTGGGTCCGATCGGCAACTTGAGATTCTAAGGTTTCGTTTTGCAAATTGAGTTGAGTGAATGATGTTTGTAAATCTTGAGCCATATGAATGAACGATCGTGATAAATTGCCGACTTCATCTACGCGATCGATATCAAGTGTCACATTGAATTTTCCTTTCGCTAGCTTCTGGGTCGCTTTAAGAAGCTGTTGGAGTGGTTGGTTGACTTGTTTAAGTAGAATAAAATAGATAAATAGAATTTCTAGAGAAACTAAGCAGGTTGATAGTATTAAGAGTGGAATTATATTGTGTAGAGCCTGGTTGTAAAGTAATTGCTTGGGATATAACGTTACAAAATACCAATCTGTTCCGGCAAGGCGACTGATGGCAATGAGATTAGATTGATCGGGAGAATTAATAATCCTCGTGTTATCTTTTAGGATTTTGCATTGTTGCCAGATATACGTTAGCTGTGAATCTTTAAGTTGATCGATTGTGAGTTGACCCTGTGCTTTTTGAATTGCATCTGTCCGCTCCTTATCGATAATCAAACGTCCTGATTCAGTAATAATCAGATTACGAGTTCCGGGAAGAACATCATTTTGAATCCGATGGATTAAATCATTCAATATAATGTCGTGACCGATCGCGCCGATATGACGACCATTTTCATCATCAATAGGGGTAACGAGGGAGACCATCCATTTTTTAGGAGACGGGTCAAAGTAAATGCCTGTCCAGCGAGGAATTCGAGAAGGATTGTTGGTTTTATTTGCGATCATTATATATTCTTCCTTGGTCATATCCAGATCCGCAAGATTTTGCAGTCCCCAAGGTGTACCATTCCAATAATGAGCACCAGCATTACTTGAACTCGCGATCCAAAGGTCCGTAAAACTGGTTTGCCAACCGCGTCCATAGATTGTGTTGAGCTGATGGAATACTAGAATTTCTTGTTTTAATTCCTGAGTTAGCGCAACTCCTGAACCGATAAATACTGTTGCATCTTGTAAAGTGTCAAAGTCTTTCAGGGGTCTAGATTGGTCAAAGTTGCGATAAGTCCCGTCAGACCAAGGCTTCATTAAGATATTGAAGGCAATATCAGGATTGGTCGATCTTGCTTTTTTGATCTCGTTTAGGAGAATGGGTTTTAGATGAGTATGATTTTTTTGGGCGAGCTGGAAAATCTGACTTTCGTATTTACTACGGTTATTTACGTAGTCTTTAAGTTCGGTAATGGTTTGGGTTTTTATAGTCGCAACAGCATGACGATAACCAATGATTAGTGAGAGTCCAGAAAGCCCTAAGATGGGCAATCCGAGCCAAAGCATGGACTTGTAAAGAATCGATCGGCGAATCGCCAAGGGAATATGCTTGGTAATTTGATACATCTGAACTGAGATAGGGATGGAACAAGTAGAAAAATATTTATTTAATCTAGTTTTATGACCTAGGGTTCCCAAGCTCTATACTTTTTCACCAGATAGGTAAGTGTTTTTTACGCAAAATTGAGCTAAATTGACTTAACCCTTAGATAGTTTAATTATCTATACTTTACAGCGATTCACTACATAAATTGATTTATAACGATCGGTAAAATGCCAGTAGATCTTTAGCAAGTGCTTTATTGGTATAGCAAGACATACAGCGTTGGTAGCCCGATCGTCCTAAATTCTGCGTAAAGCTCTGATCGTCAATTAATTGCGAAAGCCGATCGCATAATGCGGTCGAGTCCCCTTCTGGAAATACCAATCCCGCATCTGCAATCACATTGGGAATCTCGCCAGAATCGGACCCTATTACTGGAACTGCCGCAGCCATTGCTTCAATTAATACATGACCAAATTGTTCTTTCCAACCTGTGGCGGTTAGTGTTTTAAATTGGTACGTTGTTTCTGAGGGCAAAACTAATGTATTCATGGCGCTAATATACTGTGCAACTTGATCATGTTTGACGCTATCCAGTTGAATTAACTGACTATCTAATCCTAATTCTTGTGCAGTTTTTAGTAATTCAGATTTAAGCTCACCCCGTCCGAGAAGTAGAAGTTTAAACGATCGATTTCCCAGTCCTGCTGCCGCTTTCAATAAGGTATGTAAGCCCTTTTCAGGAACAAATCGACCGACAAATCCAATCACAAATTCGTTGTCTTGAATACCAAGACGCATTCTAATTTCTGTTGAATCCTGTGGTTTGAAAAGAGTTTCATCTACTCCAAGTTGCGGCATAACTTTCATTGGACGATCGTAGCCTTTGTCTCGCAAGATTGCATAGCCAGCACTATTGCCAACAACAATACCATTAGTATTATTTAAATTGTAGTATTCTAACCAAGAGAAGGGGAATTTCAAACTATAGGGCAAATTCCACCAAGTAAAGAAGAGCATTTTTGCGTTCAATCTCAGCAATTTATTTAAGGTAATTAATTGAGCATAGGCCAGTGATTTTGAGCCTTGTTCTACTTGAATGATGTCGGGTTTAAACGATCGTAGCAATTCAACCAACCCCCAACCAAAACATAATGCCCCTTGATTGTTTTCACTAAAGTTTGCGATCGGCACCACCCGAAAATTTTTATCCTGCCAACCCCGTGATTCAATGGTGTCACGCATCACTCCGCCCGGTCTCCATCGCTTTGGAACGACGATCGTCACCTCTAAACTCGGATCAAGTTGAGCTAAAAGACGGAATTTCTCACAATTGAGTTTAATAATATAGGAATGACTGACAACCAGAATTTTCATGATTATTTGTTATTTGTTATTTTCTGTTTTCTATAAAGTTCATCGCGATCGCTGCACCATTGTCCGTTATCCCATAATCCCTTTACCTGCGACCATACTGCATCCCCAAATCCCAGCATATAGAAGACAAATCGTGATGCAATCTTTAAGGGTGAACCCGATTTATGGCAGGGTGGACGACCTAAGACATGACAATTGAACAACTGGCTATAAAAACGTAAACATTGAGTAGGTGTTAAATGCTTCAATCCCATAATAAAATGATTATGGTAGAACGTCATTTGATAGCCCAAGGATTTCGTTGTAATATCGTGACAGCCACCCGTTTCCTCACCTAAATGAACCAAATGGGACAATGGATCATACCAAATCAAATAAGGCGTTTTACGAAATCTTAATCCAAAATCGGATTCTTCTCGCACTGCACTCCCCCGATATCGCTCATCAAACCAAATGCCTTGTTCAAAGAAGATCTCGCGACGATAGGACATGTTACAGCCCCTTGCACTCAACACCTGTTGGGGTTTGACAGTATGGACTAAATTGATGTGGTACCAGGCGATCGCGGGATCCATTGCTTCCGGTGGTAAATCTTGTATTTCTAAATCACTAGAATGGTCCGCTAATTTCATCCGATCGAATACTCGACCAGCCACACCACCAACTTCAGGCCGATCGTAATTCTCAGCATGAGCCGCTAGATATCCTGTGGGCAATTCTATATCATCATCAACAAAGACTAAAATCTCACCTTTTGCACGGCGAACCCCATAATTTCGCGCTCCCGGTAAACTTGCCCAATCTAATTTAAAAAGTTTAATCTTGCCCCATTGAGCCATTTGATTCAGAAATCGATCGGTCTCTGGTTGATGATGGGCGGTTTGATCTACAACAATGACTTCAAATGCTGGATAATCTTGATTCAAAACATCATTGATTGAATCAATTAATGCTTGTTCTCGACCATAGGTTGCAATGATGACTGAAATAAAACGTGCCATAGCAATAAACCATGTGATTTGTATGTTGTCATGTAGAAAAAATCCATCTTTACCCAGAAATTTAGGGGGGATCCACTTCCATCTCTTTATCCAATTCCGGTAGTTTTAAAATTACTCCCGCCATAAACCAGTAATATACGGCCACCGGATCGACATCCAATGGATAGTAATAGGTGTTGTAGCTAATAAATAGAACAAACCCCCAAAGTGCTGCCCCCGAACCTCGAAGGTTGTTATCTTTTACTTTCCGGTATGCCTTAAAGGTCGCGATCGTTAGAGTGGTCACAACGGCCAACAAAAGCAACACCCCGATCGGTCCCAATTCATAAAGTACTTTGGGATAGTAGGTCTCGATTAGTTTAGTTTCACCAAATGCCCGTGCTGAATTGGTCGCCCGCCCTAGTCCCCGCCCCAAGATTCCTACAGCATCTCCCACAAATTCAAATTGACCTGCAATGAAATCTGTGGGAGGAGACGCTTCCCAACGGCTCGAGAAACTATCGATACGCTCTTTTACAATATCTGGAAATGCAGCCATAGCCCCAACAATTGCAAATCCCAACACTATTACAATAGGTAAAAAACGTTTTAAATTTGCGACTTGGCCCGTGACAAATAACAGCATAATCGACGCGATCGGGACAATAATTAATGCAATTCGCTGACCCGATAAGACCGCCATTAAGAAGTTTAGTGCCATCGCCACCATACCAATGATTCGCCAAATCCATTTACGATCGCAGAATGCTGTGGCAAAACTTGTAAATGCACTCGCAATCAAGTACCAACCCCACTGCCAAGGTGCAACAAAGGTTCCCGGCAACCGAATTACGCCCTGTTCGGGACTATAGAGCAGTGATCCGCCCACTAGACATCGCGATTCAATGGACGCTTTGAAGAGTGCTGAACCAGTGCCAACGGTGCCTTCACATCGACCTGTTTTTAAAAACATATATTGCAAAAATCCGAGACTACAACAAATAACCACTAATGAGGTGATAACTCGCATTAGAAAATAAAAGTCCCGTTTCGTTTTGAGTAAATAATAGGCACAGGGAATCAAAGGCACATACCCGAGGAAAACTTTTAGTCCCAAAATTCCCATGAGAAAAGGTTTTTCAGTTTTGGTCGCAAATTGCTGTAATCCATTCACAAAGAACAAGACTAAAAGGCAATATCCCAGAAGCAACATCAATGGAGTTTTCAAGTTAACTGGCAAAACAAAGGGCAAATTTTTAGCTTTGCAAGTTTGGTATAAGCTAATGACAGCGGGAACATAGAATGCATCCTTGGCAAGCTGTAAAACAGGATTATCTCCACCCCCGATCGCATAGGTAATCGAGCCGCCCAAGGGTAAATAGATCAAAAATCCATATAAGGCTTTCTCAGGATATTTAAACGAACTTAGTAAAATCAAAGTTGCCGCAAAGCCCCCAACACCGCCTTTAACTCCGCCCAATATCGCGCCAATTGCGCCTGTTACGATCGAGATCACCCCGGCCATGGTCATGAATTGGCTTAGTTCTTGTTTTGCTTTGTTAGCCTTACGTTTTTCGAGCTGTTGTTCCTTTAGGGTCAGAGGTACAATTTCGATGATTTCGATTGGTGTTGCGATCGTCCGATTCTTTTTAGACTTATTCGATTGGCCTTTTTTACTATTTTTACTTTTACTATTTTTATTAAGTAGTTTCTTTAGAGATTTTTTTGGCATGGGAATAAGGGTGACTAGGGGGAGATCCAAACGTTTGGAACAGTCGTGCTTAGAATTCCCATTTCTATCCGAAGTTCTCTACTGAACATTTTATGGTTTATTTTCTACAGTGAACTCCGCATCAAAATTAAGGGGAGATCCACGATCGGCGATAACAGGCTAGTTTCAGCCAGCCCCCATCTTCAATACCACCACCGCTAGTCCCAATAGCAAGCCAATTAGCGATGCTTCCAGAATGACGATTTGTTTGGGGCAAAGAGAGAAGACGGGGTGGGGATCGCAGATTTAAATAAAAGCTATAGCGGCACCGTGAAGACCCAATCCTTGTACTTGGGATCGCGGTTCTCCGTAATGGCGGTCACTTGGGCGCGCAATCGATCGGTAATTGGACGATCGGGTTTCAAATCGTACATCTCAATCCGCTTCACGGGCGTAATTTTGGCCGCAGTGCCGCTCAAAAACACCTCATCAGCAATAAAGAGTTCTGATTTATCCACCGGACGCTCTATGACTGGAATACCCATATCACGGGCGATCGTCAAAATACTGTCTCGGGTAATCCCTTCCAAAATATCTTGCTCAAAA
>JANXNM010000415.1 GCA_025354065.1 Synechococcales cyanobacterium 340R_concoct_173_sub
CTCGAAAAAAACGCAACCGGAACGATTAAATCAGGACGTTTTACGGTTTCAATAGAAAAAATATGTAAAACTACACAGAAGCTTAAGGTAAACGGTTCACACAGAAGATTTCGTGATTGTCCGTCTTGGCGTGTAAACCCAGGGCAAATCATGGCCCGATCGTTCTAGTATTCGAGTTTGACTTGAACCAACAATAATTATAGTCCGCATATCGGCATCATTTGCATTCAATTCACCGAGTGTGGTCACCCGAATTAATTCACCCGATCGCCCGACATTCCGGGCAAGGATTACAGGCGTGGTTGCGGATCGGAATTGTAGTAATAGTTCTTTGGTGCGATCGAGTTGCCAACGTCTTTGGGTGGAAATAGGATTGTAAAACGCCATGACAAAATCAGCTTGAGCCGCTGCGGTCAGTCGTTGTTCAATCACTGACCAAGGTTTCAAAATATCAGACAATGATATTGCACAAAAGTCATGGCCCAAGGGTGCACCAATTCGGGCGGCGGCGGCTTGCATTGCGGAAATGCCGGGACAAATTTGTAAATCAATGGTTCTCCATTCTGGTTTATCAATGGTCTCGATCGCTTCAAAAACTGCCGCCGCCATTGCAAAAATCCCAGGATCTCCAGAAGAAACAATCACCACACTTCGCCCCGCCGCTGCTAAGTCTAAGGCTTGAGCTGCCCGATCGAGTTCGACCCGATTGTCTGAATTATGGCGAATTTGATGGGTACGCAAGGGTTCAACCAAATTCAAATAGGTAGTATAGCCGACCCAATCGGTTGATTGTTTTAGTACTTGTTTCACTTCCGGCGACATCCAGCGATCGGCTCCTGGCCCGGTTCCAATTACAAATAGTTTGCCCGACGGGTTCAATTCGGGTGGATGATAGACAAGGGTGCGATCGCTGGGATTCCCGGCGGAACTGGTGATTTGGATCGTTAATTCAGTAGCCGTATCAGAAAACGGTAATTTACTTTGAACTAACCAAGGCGCATCGCCGTCGAGTTTAACGGATTGTCCGGCTAGCAGATTAGACAGAAATGTTTTGGCATGTTCAGGATTGACGAGACTATAACCGTGTGGTGGCGCTAATAATGCGGTGCGAAACCGAATATCTCCGCTGGTGGTAATTGCTGCTTCAGTGTCAAACAAATTCGCAATCTGTCGGGCGATCGTATTTGCACCCTTTAAACCACCTAACAACGGAACAACCGCACTGCCATCTTCTGCAATGGCTATCACAGGAGGCTCTTGCCATTTATCATTTAAAAGTTCAGCCACACTACGAATAATAATTCCCGCAGCACAAACGCCAACAATCGTAAATCCCGATCGAAACAATGTTTGAGTCAGGTCACCAAAGTTTTGATAACTATGATCTACATCACAAGTTACAACACGATCGACTAATCCATAAATGATTACGTCAGGCAATCCAGATTTAATTTGTTTGGCAATCGTCACGCCCTGTTGACTGAGTACAATTACTGCTATTGTCATTTAGCCGTCCTGCCATTTCCATTCACTTGGGATTACAATCATCGCAAAATATGGAACCTGAGTAGAATCCACTTCACGAATGGGAGTAATTCGCTGTTCTTTCATTGTGGCACGTTCAATATATAGGGCACGATCGAGCAAGTTCAAGCTTTCTAATACACCATACACTTTGACAAAATTTCGCCCTAATTTCATCAATACTGCCGCATCCGCCATCAACAATCGACTTCTTAAAATCTCCGCATCCAACGTCCCCGATAAGGCCATAAAGACATCATTGCGATAGGTTAATGGAGCGCCCAACATATTTGCACTTGCCATGACTGACGACACACCGGGAATCATTTCGGTGGGAAACCGATCGTTCAATCGATTGTACAAATACATGAACGTTCCAAAGAAGAATGGATCGCCTTCACACAGCACGGCAATATCTTGACCTTGAGCCAAATGGATCGCCATTTTATCGGCCATCAATTGATAGCCCGGTTGGGAAGATTCTCCTGGCTTAAAGGGCAATACCATTGGCATTTCAATTTGATGCGGTTGTAGATATTCAGCTACGATCGATCGCGAAATACATCGACCATCGGGCGACATGGGATACACGACAATGGGCACCGATCGTAAAATTCGATAGGCTTTTAATGTTAATAGTTCCGGGTCGCCAGGACCAAGCCCAATGCCGTATAGTTTGCCGAGTGATGTAGTCATAATAATTACTCCTTTTCCTGTGCTAGAGCATTCACCGCTGCTGCTGCAATGGCACTTCCACCTTTACGACCATGCAATGTCACAAAAGGAACGCCCCGACTATTGGCAGCTAATTCTGCCTTGGATTCTGCGGCCCCGACAAAGCCCACGGGAAACCCCAAAATCAACGCAGGTTTGGGTGCGCCATTGTCAATCATTTCAAGCAAATGAAACAACGCTGTCGGAGCATTGCCGATCGCCACCACTGCCCCTGCTAAATCAGGTCGCCATAATTCCATTGCCGCCGCCGATCGGGTGTTGCCCAATTGTTTGGCCAGTTCTGGTGTTCGTTCATCGCGCAATGTACAAATCACTGGATTGGCTGCACTTAACCGACTGCGGGTCACCCCATTCGCCACCATATGGGCATCACATAATATCGGCGCACCATTGGCTAGGGCATTACGACCTATTGTCCCCGCATGGGGTGAGGCTTGAATATCTTTGACAATATCGGTAATCCCGCAGGAATGGATGAGCCGCACTACAAGTTTTTCTAAGTCAATGGGTACTTCAGAAAGATCGGCTTCGGCGCGAATCATTGCGAATGATTTGTTATAAATTGCTGCGCCATCGCGAATATAATCAAGCATGTGAGAATTAAGAATGAGGATTTGAGAATTAATGATTGAAGTGATTGTTTAGTCGTTTTTTGCGGTGAGGCTTGTGATGATTTGAGCGATCGCGTCATCAGGGCACAACAGACCATATCCCAATCCATATTGCTCGACACTATAGCGCTCGGTCCCATTGACTTCGCGGCCTATCAAAACAATATCGCGGTCTGTATCACTTCTTCGGGGCTGGGCACAAAGCTTTTCACAACCACTGATGTGAATGCTGGGAAAGGAACGATCGGGATACTTCGCGAGTTGTGTAATCAATTGCTGCGCATGTTCTTGGGCGTGGGTTGCGGCTGAGGCACATCCTGATTTTCCACTACAAGCGATGACTCCCCGCGCTGGATGATTGAAATTTGGGTTTAAAGGGATTGTAGATAATGCTATTTTGATTGATTTGAGGGACGATCGCAGCACATTAGGAATAATGAAGGTTTGCCAAGGGGTCAAGCGAATTTCACCCAAACCAAACCCTTCTAAGACTGCAATCAAACCATTGATTTGTTCAATAGTCAGTTTTCCCAATGCACAAACAATCTCCAATCCAATCCGATGAGGATCTTCTTGTAAATGTAATAACTCTGCCTCACCCCATTTACCCAATGTAGGAACAGGGCTAGATGTGTTCTCCGAGATTGTGCAATTTACCAATCCATCTAAAAAACGTTCTTTCCCAACACATTCAATCACATCTCTTAATCTCGGTTTACGACTTCGACGATGGTTAACCGATTTATTCACAACTTGATCTGCATAGTTCAAATATCGATCGGCCACCGCCCGCACCAATTTCACCGGATTATCACTCACAATCTCCGATCGCCATTCCTGCCCCAAATTCAGAACTAAACGGTATCCCCCCTTCTCCGCTACCAACCAAATATCATTGGCCCGATCGCGAACGGAAACCCTTTCCCCGCCATCAATGCCGATACTGAATTTTGCATTTAATGCAGCAAGTTTTGGAGTTTCACAGATATATTGTTCAATCTCTCGCAGCGCCGGGACTACATCAAATGCGCCCAATTCAAGCCCCGCCATCGGACTGATCATCACATTGCGCAAATGATCGACATGAGGATTCCTTGCGGCGAGTCCTGCATCTTGTAAATCATTTAAATCAAGTTCTGTTAGATTTTCAACCGATCGTAATTGGATATTCGCCCGATTTGTAATTAAAATTTGAGAACAATCCGATCGTTCCATTACCCTTGCGAGTGTGGACAATTGAACATAAGATACAATTCCACCAGGAGTCCGAATTCTAGTTAAGACCCCATCGATTGCGATCGTTGGACAAAACAATCCTGGACAACTTGCCAATTCAACAATACTTTTATCGATCAATTCAGCAGTCAATTTAACAGCCACATTTGCTCCGTTCCTGTGCGTCGCAGGAAATGGTAAACCATACAAAATAATGCTGAGAAATGGTGTTCTGACTGGTTGAAAATTGGAATCAAATCTCAACATTACAGTTGCGGCACAGCCCCGGAATCTCACCGGACTTTCCCACATTTTCAGCCTCAAAAGCGTACCATAGAGCGCGTAATCCCAGAAAAACCCGATCGCAATGCCCAAAAAAACAACAGACCCAAAACCTTGGCTCACGATCGTTGGAATTGGCGACGATGGATTTGATTCCCTCAGTGAAATAGCCCATCATGCAATTGTGGCAGCACATTTAATCATCGGCGGCGATCGGCACCTAAAATTTCTTCCCCTCACCATCACCTGCCAACGGCTTCTCTGGAGTTCACCGATTCAAGGCTCCATCAATGAACTCCTCACCCATCGAGGCCAACCTGTTTGCATTTTCGCTAGCGGCGATCCTCTCTGTCACGGCATCGCCACCACATTGCTGCGATCGATTCCCCTGCCAGAAATGCAGATAATCCCAAACCTTTCCGCCTTCACTCTGGCCCGATCGCGCCTCGGCTGGTCGAGTACAGAAGTGGAAACCATCAGCCTTTGTGGCCGAGATCCCGCATTTCTCCGCGCCGCCCTCTACCCAAACGCCAAACTCCTTGTTCTCAGCAGCGATCAACATACGCCGAATATAGTCTGCGATCGCTTGACTGAATGGGGTTATGGCGATGCAAACGTAACAATTTTTGAACATCTCGGCGGTCCGAAAGAAAACCAACTGCACACGATCGCCCACCAAAAATTCACTCAACCGATCGCCCCTCTAAACACGATCGCCATTCAAACCCACAATTCCCTATTCTCAATACCCCATTCTCAATTCTCAATTCCAGACGCAGAGTATCAACACGACGGCCAGCTTACCAAACAAGAAATTCGCACCTTAACGCTTGCCGCCCTTTCGCCATTTCCCGGCCAACTTCTTTGGGATGTTGGTGCAGGTAGTGGATCCATCGGCATTGAATGGATGCGAAGCCATCCCAGAAACCAAGCGATCGCCATTGAATCCCATCCCGATCGCCTAGCCAACATCAGCCACAACGCGAAAAACCTGGGAGTCCCAAGCCTTAAAATCATCGCCGGACGCGCCCCCGAGGCATTGGAAAATCTTCAGCGGCCCGACAGTATTTTTGTGGGTGGTGGTATTACCCGATCGGGCGTATTTGAAACCTGTTGGAATGCACTCAAGGACGGCGGACGAATGGTGATCAATGGGGTGACCTTAGAAAGTGAAACGAAACTCTTTCAATTAAAACAAGTCTACGGGGGTAGCTTAACCCGGATTCAAATCCAACGGGCCGAGCCGATCGGCAACTTTCTCGGCTGGAAATCGCTATCACCCATCACCCAATGGCTCGTTACGAAACCCGTAGATCCAGGATTTTAGATCAGGTTTTGTTTGAGAGTTTGAATTTCTTGGTTTAGGTTGGTGCGAGCTTGATGTTCGTGGTGGTGCATTTCGGGGTGGTGGTAAATACGATCGCGGTTTAGAAAGGTTTGAAGGATTTGCGATCGTCCTTTTCGGTAGTCGGCTTCGGAGACCCAATGGTATTCCTGGCGGATGGCTTGGGTATAGAGTTGGTATTGGGCGGGCGGGGTTGCAAGAATAGAGAGGTCGCAGTCTAGGAAGATTTGAGCGCTGAGATCTGTTGGGTCTGCGCGGTGAGTTTTGGTGAGGTTGATTAGATGGCTGATGCGATCGATTGTGGTGTTGGGAAGATTTAGTTTAGTGAGAGATTCTGCGGCCCATTTTGCGCTCTGGGCTTCGTTTTCGTGCGATCGGGTGTCGTAGATTGCATCATGGAAGAAAATAGCTAGGATTATGCTGGGGCGATCGTTTAGATAATTACTAGGATTAAAATTTTGCAATGCTATGAAGAGTTGTTGGAGATGCTGAAGGTTGTGGTAATGACGATCGGCTTCTTGATAAGCGCTGATGAGTTGGGTGAAGAGTGCTGGACTGGGTGGGAGGTTTAGGGCGGTGAAGGCTTGGTTGTAAATTGTTTTGAGTGTTTTCATTACTGCAATATCTTAAACGAGTCTTAATATAGGAATTAATTCAAGTCTTATATGGGAAAGAAAGATCTGATGGGGAGTCCATACTATGATAAAAGCCGATTTTGATCTCAAGGTCAAATTTTTGAGTCTCACCTCAAGACTTTTTTCAAGTCTTATTTAAGATTGTGAGGAGTTGTTTTTAGGCGATCGGTATTTTTGGGATTGAGTGTAGGGATTAGACTGGGGGTAAGGTTTTATTGAGTGGTGATGGTTATGGTGGCGAATCGAGTTTTGTTGCTTTCTCCTGAGGAGTATTTGGAGTGGGAGGAGCGGAGTGAGGTTCGGCATGAGTTTATTGATGGTGAGGTGTTTGCGATGGCGGGGGCGAGTGATGATCATTCGGTGATGATTTTCAATTTGTCTTCTATTCTTCGGCCTTGTTTACAGGGAACGGGTTGTCGTCAGTTGGCGGATGTGAAGGCTCGGCCTAAGGGGTTGTCTCGGTACTATTATCCAGATTTGATGGTGACTTGTGATGAGCGCGATCGGGCTGATAAATATGTGAAGCGGCACTATAAGTTGATTGTGGAGGTTTTGTCGGATTCGACGGAGGCGTTTGATCGGGGGCGGAAGTTTGAGGACTATCGCCGATCGGAGTCGCTTGAGGAGTATGTGTTGATTGCTCAGGATCGTATGAGTGTGGATGTGTTTCGGTTGAATGCTGCGGGGCGATGGGAGTTGGAGGGATATGGGGCGGGTAGTGTGGTGGAGTTGGTGAGTGTTGGGGCGAGGTTTGCGATCGAGGAGTTGTATTTGGATGTGGAAATTGCGTTAGATGAGTCTTTTGATGAGACTTAGAACTAGTCTTATATGAGATCTTAAATTGCTACCCGTTCTAAAAATTTGCTGTTTTTACAACGGGTAGGAGTGAAATTATTTATATTTTACTGATGGGCTATGCGTTATTTCCGGGTGGAAGTTTGTAGGGATTGAATTGCGCGGATTACGTTTTTATCGGTGGGACGCATGGCTAGGGCTTTTTGGTACCAGTTGAGGGCAACTTGAGGTTGATTTTGCTGGGTGGCGATGTTTCCCCAGTCCATGTACATGCTGAAGTGGTCGAGTCCTCCTTGACTGGTGTAGGTTAGACCCATTGTTTGTTGGGGTTGGCGAGGTTCTGTTGTGAGATAGGGTGGGGTGTTGGTTTGTGGGTAGGTGAAGTATGGGCTTCCTTGTGGGGTGGGTGAGAGGCGATAGGGGACGGTGTTTGGGTTTGAATACCTCGGATGATATTCGGATCCGCCGTTGCCATAGGTATAGTTTCCGGGTCCGACCATTTCTGAGGTGCTGTTGGGGGAATTATTGGGGCCTTCTATGACGGTTATAGTGTCGGCGGATGCGATCGGGACGTTAAGCGCTAGGGTAGAGACGATTGCTAGGAAATATTTGTTGAAGGATTTCATGGGTTGAGATGCTGAGTAAAAAATATCTAGACCTAGAATAGACGGCTGCTTAATCAATTGAAACAATACAGAAATAAGTTGTCTGAATCTTGATGCAATTAATCTGTTTCTTTTTCAAAAATTTATTATAAAGTCTTGATTTCTTATACTCTGCTTAATAGAAGACTTGCTTTGAATCTTAATCGAGATTAAGGGACGATCATGAAGTCAGGTTCAGAAATTTCAGGTTTCTAGTGGCTTTTCTTTTGTTAGGCTGATATTGAAGGGCGATCGGGAAGAATCAGGGATAGATGTTAGGTAATTTTAGATAGTTACGCGTATTCTTTCTGAGATTTTGCTCTCAGTAGTTTCCGTGTCGTTTTTGGCAACTTTGGCGACGATCGCTCATTCAAAAGAGCCGGAGATTATTCGTATCCCTCAGAAGTCAGATTTGAGTTGTGATGGGGTGATCGAGGCGGTGAAGCGGGATTTGAAGAAGAGAGGTGCTTTTTCGGAGGGAAAAACACCTAGTTATTCTCGTTAGACCTCTGAATTCATATTCGTATTATCCTCAAGCCATTGTTTTGCTGTCTCAATAAAAACTTGCGATCGTTCAATTATCTCCAGGGATTCTTCATTGCTCATGGGGACATCTGTTTCATAATCTCCGCGAGTCCTTTTTGCTGCGGCATTAATCAGCCAGCGATGAAATTCCACTGGGACTTTTCCTGTTCTCGCAAAACGCTGTCCAAATGTACTGATGACGGCTGAATGACTTGAAAATGTCAGCCCTTCTTCCAGTAGAAAAACTTCAGCAATATAAAACATTGTATAATATGCTCTTGAAGCTGCAAAATCGTAGAGGGCTTCAGTCTGTAATACCTGAGAAGCTCTTAAGCTCTCCTGAGCTTTCTGAATCAAGGCTAACTGCTGTGCCCTCATACTGAAATTCCTTCCCGCCTGAGATTCAGATAGAAAGGATTAGGCTTACATTCAACCCAATCACGATGTGCAAAAACCTGGGAAATTAAAACGCCATAATCCATACATAAGTCTGAAAAAAATATGGTTGTTCGATCGATCTCCGATCGTGGATCACATTCATCTGCCAAGACAATCAACACATCAATATCTGAATCTAGAGTTGCATCTCCACGCGCTTGAGACCCATATAAGACAATCTGTGCAAGCCGATCGCCGTAGCTATCTTCCAAGTACGACCGTAATTTACCTAAAATTTCATCAAGCTGAGGATGACGCATCCCTAAATCCTAGCGAGGAATTACTTTAGATTATAACGAATTCAATGACATTTTCTGTCGATCGTGTCGTGAAATTATCTGAATAGAAGGAGGCTATTCTACGTTAATCGATCGAGCGGATGAGGAATTTTGAGGATGGTTAGTGATGCCATTATTTCGATGAAATCGCGGAGTCTCAGTTTCTTGAAACCTGTTTAAATCAAGATTTAAGTCAAGTCTTGCCTGAGATTGACGGACAGATTTTAGGGTGTTTTGATTTTGATTTTATGGTTTATATTGGTGCGAACTGAGGGGAGTTGGGAGCTAAATGAGAGTTGTGGAAGGCCGATCGCTACAGGC
>JANXNM010000441.1 GCA_025354065.1 Synechococcales cyanobacterium 340R_concoct_173_sub
CATAGCTATCCCGAAAACTACAGGATTCCTTTGTACAACCCGGCGTATCATCTTTTGGATAGAAATACAGAACCACGCACTTCTTCCCGACAAAATCTTTCAAATTGACCGTATCGCCCGTTTGCGATTTCAAACTCACATCCGGAAGCGTATCTCCAACTTTGAGAGCCATGTTAAATTACCTAAAATCTAAGAATGAACACTTATCAAACTATTGTTAATGCTATAGCAACCGACCTAGAATCACTCACGAAATTACAATTCCTGCTTTTAGCACTGATTTAGAACTATGGAACCGATTTCAGCGATCGTCTCACTTTTACTTGGACTCATCGCACCCGTGGGTATTGTCAGCGATCGAATCGCCGAAAACCAAATCCGCAAACAGCTCACCCGCGCCGAATCCTTACAAATCCGGATCGACAATGCCCCAACCTATCAACTCCTTAATGGGAAACTGAATAAAGTACGTCTTGCAGGTCGTGGATTATTCGTCACACCTGATATCCGAATTGACACCTTGGACCTCGAAACCGACCCGATCGCCCTCGCTGGATTAAGCGCTAAACTTGCCAAACCCCTACAAGGTGCATTCCGCATCGTCCTTACCGAAACCGACATCAACCGCGCCCTCAACTCTCCACAATTCAACGATCGGCTCAAAAGTGGTCGCTATCAAGTCACCCAACCCCAAATCAAAATTCTAGAAAACGATCGCGTTTCATTCCAAGCCCAACTCACCGAAGCGCGCTATCCCGGCCAGCTCAAAATCCTGATCGAAGGCAAACTCAGCAGCACCTCCGGCAAAACCCTCCAACTCGAAAACGCCACCTTCCAACTTAACGACAAACCCGTTCAACCGATCGTCATAAAACAGCTCTTCCCAAGCGGCATCCCCGGCATCGACCTCACCCAATACGAAGTTCAAGGCATCACCAGCCGGATCCTCAAACTAGAAACCCAACCCAACGGGCAACTAGAACTAATCGGCTTCCTACAAATCCGCCCCGACACGAGCTTACTAAGATAAAACCTAATACTCAGTCAGCGCATCATGAATAGGTCTTCATGGCTCGTTGAATATCCCGCTGATCGTCCTTGCGACGGCTGTCTTCTCGTTTATCGTGGAGCTTTTTACCGCGTACTAAGGCGAGATCTATTTTCACTTTGCCGCGCTTGAGATACATTTTTAGCGGAACCAACGTCAGCCCATCTTGTTCCACCCGACCAATCAGCTTACGGATTTCTTGGCGGTGAAGAAGAAGTTTGCGCGTGCGGCGTGGATCGTGGTTAAACACTTGAGCCGTGGTGCCATGGGGAGAGACATGGACATTGTTCAGCAAAATTTCGCCATCACGAATGGAAGCATAGCCATCACGCAAATTCGCTCGACCTTCCCGAATGGATTTAACTTCGGTCCCGACCAGACAAACTCCCGCTTCAAAAGTCTCTAATATTTCATATTGAAATCGTGCTTGACGGTTATCAGCCACAATTTTGAATCCGTCGCCTGCGGGTTTGCTGGTTTTGGCGTTATTTTTCGTGTTCATTTGAGGCAGTAACCATCGCGCAATAAGTTCTATCGTAACTCAAAATAATCTGAACACATTCTGATTAAACCCCCGCGAACCATTCGTAGCCCTGATCTTCCCAAAATCCCTTCACGGGGTTGAGTCCATATCGTGCAGTCGCTATCAGTAGGGCACGATCGGACCGATCGCGTAACCAAACAGGCGGCACCAAGGACGAGGTAAACGTAAGGCGCGTAACCCACTTGCTGAGTTTGTAGCCCAACTTAATGGGCGATGCGAGTCGTAGGGGGGCGCCATTGGGAATGGGAATCGGGTTGCCGTTCATCTCATAGGCCAATAGGGTTTGGGGATGAACCAAGGATGCAATATCCCAGCTTTCGTAATAGCCATCGGCAGATTGGATATACACGTATTTAACTGTATTCGCGGGCTGTGCCAGTTGAACTAGATCTCTCAATGAGACGCCAGCCCATTGCACAATAGCCGCCCAGCCCTCGACGCACACATGACGAATTACCATGGATTTCTTAGAGAGCTTATACAAATCCTCCATTGATAAATTTAAGGGCTTGACTACATCGCCATCTAGAGTCAACCGAAAG
>JANXNM010000502.1 GCA_025354065.1 Synechococcales cyanobacterium 340R_concoct_173_sub
AATGAATCCGAAGCTCACTAACTCCCTCACCAACAGGCGCAACATCACCAAAATTACCCAATTCCATTCGATCGATTCGTGCTTGAATACGAGCTTTTGCTTTTCGATCTTTCAGATTCTTAAACCACGTTAAGAATGTAGCCGTCTGGCGAACTTCAATCATGTGTTCAATGAACTAGTTCAAAGATGAGTCCAGTTTAGCAGCTCTCAGAATTCCTAGCAGCATTGAGTCTTCGTGAAAAGCGTGACGATCGATCTTTGGGTGCGATCGAAACTGTTGGGAACTGCGATCGGCTTATTCCAAATCTCCAGGTTGAAAGATCTGTTCTAAATTTCGGCTTCCCTGCACAACCCGTAAAATGTCCACCGCCTCATCATTCACAAGATGAAAGATCAAATACTTCTCATAATTCAAATTTCGGATTCCCAGAGCCAGATCATCTCGTCGCCGACCCATCGATTAAAACTGCGTTAGCCAACTGATTTTTGCAGTTACCCCTTGTAAAAATCGATCGCTACTGTTTAACCCAACCCGATCGGCAAGATCATCTGCGATCAAAGCCATATCTTGACTTGCCGCAGGCGTGATATTAAATCTCAGTATTCTGCGTAGCGTTGATGAATTCGTTGACGAATCGCTTCTACTTCACCGTGAAAATCTAGAAATTCTCCTCGATCGGCATCGTAGGAGGGGCGATCATATCTATGTCATCAAACACCCTTGAAGTTCTGGATACTGCGGAAAAAGACTATCAACGCTGGCTAGACGCGCATCATAAGATAATGCTGTTGCAATAATCAGGCGATCGAACGGATCCCGATGAAGCGGCGAAAGATTAACCGCACGAACCGAAATCTGAGCCGTCATAGGAAAAATCATAATTCCGATCGGCTCCAATGCGTCCTGAAACCAACGATCAGCCGTATCAGGAAGTTCTAATCGTCCACGTTGATTCGCCAATGCAATTTCATAACAGGACAACGGCGAGATACCAACCTGATCTGCGCCTTCGATTTGATCTAACCAATGCTCTGGAATGCGATCGAAATTCCCATTGACATACCACAGCCAAATATGGGTATCGAGAAGAATCACTTCAGACATTCCCAATCCTCTTCATCAACGATCGGACTCACAACATCGCCCAAAATCTTCACCTGACCCGCAAGATGAGTCGGTCGAACTCGCCGTTTAACCGTCGGTGGAATTTCCTCTAACACCGTCACAATCAACCTTGCAGACTTCATCGAAGGTCGATCGCTTACCCACGTAATCTGCCCATCTTCATACGTTGCTTCATAACTTTGCAGCATACAACCTCTAAACAAACGATCGCTTCTACAATACACTCAAGCTACAGCCAATTCTAACCCCTGCTATGGCGATCGTCCCCGCAAACGAACTACTCATCGTTCATCTGGATCTAAATCCCAATGCGATCGAAATTCCCATTGACATACCACAGCCAAATATGGGTATCGAGAAGAATCACTTCAGACATTCCCAATCCTCTTCATCAACGATCGGACTCACAAGATCGCCTAAAATCTTCACCTGAACCGCAAGATAAGTCGGTCGAACTCGCCGTTTAGTAGTCGCTAGGATTTTCTCTAACACCCTCACAAGAACTACCGCAACATCATTACGATCGAACCTGGCAAGCGAAGCGGAAAACCTTGCGATCGTCGAATGCGAATCACCGTTTATGATGTACTGAGCTGGTTAGCGTTCGGTATGAGCCACGACTGTCAACCTGATCCGTTTCCCGGTGGCAGTAACCTTAAGCCTCACACAGGGCCATAGACAACAAATCCTCAATAGTACCGACCATCTGTTGATTATCCCAATTGGCATAAAGCGCCGCCGCGATCGCACAGCCGCCTGCACCCACCCCTTCTTTAACAAATCCCCGTTCATACATTCGCAATTGTTCATAGCGCGAGGTTTGGAAATTCAAATTAGTTGAAAGCAATGGCACCGATCCGATCGCTTTCGCTAACCCAACAGTATCGCCAGACAGATCATCCACCACCCAGCGCGTCGTCCCCACCACCACATTTTCCGATCGCCATGCCAAATTCTGAGACTTCGCCAAACTTTGAGCGATCGCCACCACCGCCAACATCTGGGTACCGCCCGCCAACAACACCCCACTTAACCCACTCGCCCCGATCGCCATCCCCGCCGCCACAGGTTGCATCGGATCCCCCACCGCCGCCAACACCTGAAACCCATACTCTGGGTCATCCAGACTGCTATTTTCGAGAGCAATCAGCCCTTGTCTTGCTAAATTCAGTTTCTGGTCATGATTACAGGCCACATGGCTACTGTTCACCTTGCCCACCGCATCAATCCCCAAACCTAACAAGACAGCCAATGCCGTCGTCGTTCCAGCCACCACACATTCACCAATCAACAAATACTCCCCCTTGTGTTGCTGTGACCATTCTCGCCCGATCGCCCGCCCAGCATTAAACAAATCTTTCACCAGTTCGATCGGCATGGCATGGCCCGTACTCACACAACGAGCAGGTGTTTTAGATAAAACTTTAGCTATAACTGACAATGGTTGCGGCAATCCAGCATCAATTAAAAAAATAGGGATTTGCAACGCTTGAACGATCGCTCTTGATATAAAGGTTGGAGACGCTCCTGCGGTCAGGTTTGGTAATGGAAAGGTCACACAATCTACAACGCCATTCAATAAAAATTCTGCATCAGCATGAGCCGTAAAATATCGATCGATCGGCTCCTTACCTGCTGCCGAAATCCCCGGAATCATCGCTGTTTCCGTAAATCCTACAATGCAACTAAAGTGAGGTAATTTACCACCATAACGATCGAGCCATAACCGCGCACGATCGGGCTGAGTATGAACAGAAATCATAATTCAATAACTATCATCTACGCATCGTTAAAAATAGCTTGAACAATCTTAGGTGGATCAGGAATAGAATTGCCTAAACGATCGCACAAATACCACGCCACAATATGAACTAATGTAGTGTAAATCAAATCTTTGAGTAACAAAAAGCATACCGTCGCAATCTGAACCGCACCGATCGTCGGCTGCCACAATAACCCCAACTTATCAATGCCCCATTCCAACAACCCCATTGCCTGCATCGTAAAGTAAAGCCATAAATCTTCCCCCAACAATAGCGACACTAACCAAATTTTAAAAAACGTCCCAAAATTAGTAATCACCGTCCCCACCGGAATCGTAATGCGCCAGCGACCCCGACGTTGCCATAACGCCCCCAGAGTCCAGCCTAATAGACCATAGGGAATGAGATACTGTAACGATCGCAATGGTCCCATCAACACCGCAATCAATAAAAATGCCGTCAACGCAGTCATCCCCGCCGGACGGTTGCCCCAACGTAGATAAATCAAGGCGATCGGAATCGGGAACAGCAACATGATCGGGCCGATCGGAAAATAAAAATTGACCAACCAAACCAACGCCGCCGCACTCGCTAAAAATGCCGTTTCCACCAGAACGATCGGATTTTTAGGATCAACCCCTTGACGCGGAGTCTGGTCAACCGGAATCTGGGGTTCTAAGTCGTCCAGCCAGCCCCGATCGTTGCTATTCTGAGAGTTATTCTCAGATGTCTGATCGAACGGTGAGGACACCGAAGGCTGATAGTTTTGGGGGTTCGTCGGATCTTCGTGCATGGGAACTTTACTCATCAGCTCCCAATTTTAGCGTTCCCTGTCTATTTTTTCATTCGGAATGGCACTCTAAAATAATGGATGGATCTAATTTGTAGATTTTTACGTATAACTTTATACCCCCCTACCCTGCTTTGCCCTTATTTCTATCGGTTTTATTCCTATGACAACTTCGCTTTTCATCCCCACGAGTAATGAGAACCAGACACCTCTGCATCTAGTAAATGTAGAAGACCTGCGGGAGCTGAACCAGGCCAAGGCTCAGGTTGAAAAGAGTCATGCTCGTTTTCGAGAAATCATTGAGAGTGTTAGCGATATTTATTTCATCCATGATCTGGCGGGCTATTTCACCTATCTCGCCCCGCAAGTCACCAAAGTTTTGAGCTATCCCATTGAAAGTTTGCTCGGCCACAGCCTAGATGAGATTACGCACCCAGACCACCTCGCACCGATCGCGACCATGATCAAACAGTTAATCGAAACCCGGATTCCCCACGACAATATCGAAATGCGGGTTCGTCATGCCAATGGGAATTGGGTCTGGCTGTCCGTTAGCCATTCGGTGATGATTGATGAAACAGATACGATTATCGGCATTCAAGGATTTGCGCGAAATATAAATGACTGTAAGGTCGCTGAACAAAATCTCCAAGCTCGCACCGAACATCTAGAACGAACCCTCCAAGAACTTCAGCGTACTCAAACGCAGATGATTCAAAGTGAAAAAATGTCATCCCTCGGTCAACTCGTCGCAGGCATTGCCCACGAAATTAACAATCCCGTCAACTTTATCCATGGCAATCTCACCTACAGCGACCAATATTCCCAGGACTTAATCCGCATCATTACTGCCTATCAAGGTGAATTCCCCGAGCCATCAGCAGCCCTTCAGGAAATGATTGATGATATAGATGTGGACTACCTAATGATGGACCTACCGAAATTAGTAAATTCTATGAAAGCTGGGGCCGATCGGATTCGGGAAATTGTATTGTCATTGCGTAATTTTTCACGTCTTGATGAGGCCGAATTTAAGGTGGCGAATCTCCATTCAGGTATCGATAGTACTCTAATGATTTTACAACATCGATTAAAAGCGAAAGATGCGCAGCCTGAAATTGTCATAAATTTAGACTATGGCGATATTCCTAAGGTGGAATGCTATGCAGGACAACTGAATCAAGTATTCATGAATATTATCGTGAATGCAATTGATGCCTTAGAAGAAAGCTTCATCAATGGTCATGCTCCTCATCCTGAAATCACGATTCAAACATTGAAACAAGACGATCGGGTGATTATTTCCATAACAGATAATGGTATGGGTATCGCACCTGAGCAACTATCCCGATTGTTTGATCCTTTTTATACGACAAAACCCGTGGGACAAGGGACAGGCATGGGGTTGTCCATTAGTTATCAGATTGTGGTCGATCGGCACAGCGGGGCATTAGATTGTATTTCAGCGATCGGGTCTGGCACGAAATTTATAATCACCTTACCAATTAAGCATTATGACAATTAACCCAGAACATAATCAATTTCCATGGCTTTGCACGATCATGGCAAGGCGCTAGTTATGCAAGGGTTAACAAGCACTAAATGTAGTCTACTTGACTATTTACATAGGGTGGTACGCAGTCATACTTCATAAAACAGTGGCAAAGCACTTGCAAAGATCAGACGTAATGTTGTGTAACTTCTTGAATTAGGGAACCCTATTAAATAATTAAATTATTCATAGTTATACAGACAGCCCATGTATTTTTCCTTCAGAAAAATTATCGATCGTAACTTCAGCCGTCATCTTTCCCTGCGGACAGTCCTGATTGTGCCGTTTGTGCTGCAAATTTTCGCAGCCGTGGCACTCACTGGGTATCTATCGCTCAAAAATGGGGAAAAGGCAGTCAATGAATTGGCCTCGAAACTGCGTGAAGAAGTCAGTCAGCGGATTGATCAGCATTTGCATGAGTATATGGATACTCCAAAACAACTGGCGCAGCTCAATGCAGTAGCGATCGACATGAAGCT
>JANXNM010000511.1 GCA_025354065.1 Synechococcales cyanobacterium 340R_concoct_173_sub
GACAGCCGCTAGCAGTTATGCAGGTGACACGATGCCTGCGGGTGACTATGCGACTCCCGTTAAGATCTCGCGTTCTGGCCTTCCTTTACTCAGTCAGCCGTCGGGTCTCTCAACTGCTAAGCCCTATGCTCCTGCCGAAATTGATCAAAAACTCTTGGCTGTAGGAACGACTTATGCGTATGCAGATAAGAGCTCCCTCGATAACACTGTAAAAGCTATGAAGTTTCAAGAAGTCGGTACCAAGGATAGACGTAAGACGCTCATAAGCGGAAAATCTCTGCTAACTGGTGATGCGACTAATATCAACTCCATTGTAGTTAGTGGTATTGTCCCATCTCAGTCCGGAAGTAGCTATGGTGGTCTGCACAATTTCCCTCGGTTTATTGAGAACTGGAAGACAGACAAGGCCACTCTAGATTATGTTGGTTCATTCTTGCAGTTGAGCTTTAGCAACTATGCAACAGCTCCATTCCAAATGGTGGGTTGGGAGCGGGATGCTGCTGGTGCATTTAGTCCGCCTTTGCAAATCCCTAACGATACAGAGGAGAATCTTCACTACTATGATGCTCCCGAGCGGCAGTGGGGATATGACGTAGCCTTGCAACTAGCACCTGCTGGTCCGGCTGCTTCCCGTTTTGTGTTGCTCAAGACCCCTCGAAATGAGTTCTACAGTGAACCTCAAATTAATGACCCATACATTCAAAATCTATGTCAGGTCGCTATAGACAATAACTTCGAGGGCGCAAAGAAACCAGACGGTACACCGAATCTAAACTGTAAAAAATAACTTGAGGAATACTGATATGAAACGTCAAGTTAAACATCCAATGGATTCGTTGTGGTTCGTGCTTACTAAGGCTTCCAAATCCCGATCGAAGTCTTCAGTTGCCGGATTTACCCTAATTGAGTCATTGGTCGCAATTATCATTATTAGCATCACCGTTGTTGCTATTTCACCGCCTATTTTTTGGGCCACAGGAACTCGGGTTCAAAACCGTCGTGCAGAGCAAGCGCTATCTATAGCTCAAGCGACAATAGATCAGGTTCGGGCAAGAGTTGAACGAGGC
>JANXNM010000554.1 GCA_025354065.1 Synechococcales cyanobacterium 340R_concoct_173_sub
GATGCAGATGCGGCTCCGATCGTTGCCCTAGTCAACAAAATCTTGATCAAAGCGTTACAACTTGGGGTCTCGGACATTCATGTTGAGCCGCAGGAAGAGCAGTTGCGAATTCGGTTTCGTAAGGACGGTGTCTTGCAGCAAGCCTTTGATTCTCTTCCCAAAAAAATTATTCCTGCCGTCACAGCTCGTTTCAAAATCATTTCCCAACTTGACATCGCCGAACGTCGAGCGCCCCAAGATGGTCGAATTCGTCGGGTTTTCGATGGTCGCAAAATTGACTTCCGGGTCAATACCTTGCCCAGTAAACATGGCGAAAAAGTCGTTCTGCGGATTCTCGACAACTCCGTTACGCAGCTTGGTCTTGACAACCTGATTCAAGACAAGGAATCGCTGGAAATGGTTCAAGATATGGTCCGTCGTCCCTTCGGCTTGATTTTGGTCACAGGTCCAACAGGTTCGGGAAAGACCACCACGCTTTACTCCGCCTTGGCCGAGCGGAATGATCCGGGGGTCAATATTAGTACTGCCGAAGATCCGATCGAGTATACACTTCCTGGCTTGACCCAAGTACAAGTGATTCGGGAAAAAGGGATGGACTTCGCGGCCATTCTGCGAGCCTTTTTGCGTCAAGATCCCGATGTCATTTTGGTCGGAGAAACCCGTGACCGAGAAACTGCAAAAACGGCTATTGAAGCGGCGCTAACTGGACACTTAGTCCTGACAACGCTCCATACCAATGATGCGGCAGGTGCGATCTCCCGTCTTGATGAAATGGGCGTTGAACCCTTCATGGTCTCCGGCGCATTGCTAGGGGTCGTCGCCCAACGTCTCGTTCGTCGGGTTTGCAATGAATGTCGTATTCCCTATACGCCTACCCCAGAAGAACTTGGCCGTTTTGGACTCACTACCGCCCGAGATACACAACTTACCCTGTATCGGGCTAATAGTCTGACCGCCCAACAGATTCAATCTGCCCGCGCTCAAAATACCCTCTGTGGAAAATGTACTGGCAGTGGTTATAAAGGTCGTTGTGGTGTGTATGAAGTAATGAAAATTACAGAGCGCCTGCAAACCATGATCAGCAAAGGGGCACCAAGTGACCAAATAAAAGAGGTGGCTATTGAAGAAGGAATGCAAACGCTGTTGGCCTACAGTCTCAACCTAGTACGTCAAGGGATGACTACTTTAGAAGAAGTTGAGCGGGTGACGTTCACAGATACAGGGCTAGAGGCTGAAATGCGATCGAAACGGAAAAGTGTTCTATCCTGTCGCACCTGTAGTGCAGAGCTAAAGCAAGAATGGCTGGACTGTCCATACTGTTTAACGCCGCGTTTTCAAGACTAATTTTCAAGACCAAGCGGTAAGATTTCTGCAATGGAATCTGAAACGTAGAACAGTAGTTTAATTTTCATAGGAGACAAAGCATGGAATTGATGATTGAAGATTTGATGGAGCAGCTCATTGAAATGGGTGGCTCTGATTTACATCTAACAGCCGGACTTGCCCCTTACTTCCGTATTAGTGGACATTTGCAGCCGATCGGCGACCATATCTTGAGTTCGGAAGAATGTCAACGCTTGATCTTCAGCATGTTGAACAACACCCAGCGGAAAAACCTAGAGCAAAATTGGGAATTGGACTGTTCCTATGGCGTTCGAGGTCTAGCGCGGTTTCGGGTTAATGTCTACAAAGACCGAGGTACCTATGCGGCTTGTTTGCGAGCGCTGAGTTCAAAGATCCCTAACTTCGAGAAGCTTGGTCTGCCGGATGTTGTACGTGAAATGTCTGAGAAACCCCGTGGGTTGATTCTGGTGACGGGACCAACAGGATCCGGAAAAACTACCACCTTGGCCGCGATGATCGATTTGATTAATCGCACCCGAGCCGAACATATTCTGACGGTTGAAGATCCGATCGAATTTGTTTATGAACCGGTCAAAAGCTTGATTCACCAACGCCAACTGGGGGAGGATACGAAAAGCTTTGAAAATGCACTAAAAGCAGCTCTTCGGGAAGATCCAGATATTATTTTGGTGGGAGAAATGCGAGATTTGGAAACCATTTCACTTGCTATTAGTGCTGCCGAAACTGGACACTTAGTATTCGGAACCTTACACACCAGTTCTGCATCTCAAACCGTCGATCGGATGATTGATGTGTTTCCAGCAGAACGTCAAACCCAAGTCCGAGTGCAACTTTCCAACTCCCTGGTCGCGGTCTTCAGCCAAACCCTAGTGCAGAAGAAAAACGTTAAACCTGGCGAATACGGTCGAATCATGGCGCAAGAAATCATGATTGTGACTCCGGCTATTTCTAACTTGATCCGAGAAGGGAAAACAGCCCAGATTTATTCGGCTATTCAAACGGGCGGTAAATTGGGGATGAAGACGCTGGAAAAAGTTCTAGCAGATCTCTACAAGGAGGGCGTGATCACCTTTGAAGCCGCCGCTTCCAAAACCTCACGTCCAGATGAAATGCAGCGATTGATTGGCGGCGCAGCGGCAACGGCTAGGCGATAACGCTTTTAATTTTTACAATGCGTCAAATTTTAGATAAATTATGTCCATTTGACGCATTTCTTAATGTTGCCGATCGCTAATTCAGAAAACCTCAACTATCATTATCCTGACTCCTAACGGAACCCATACCCCATGCCAACCTTTGTCGCCCGCGTTCGAGATTCGCAAGGAACTATTGTTAAACAAAAAATTACCGCCTCTAATCTCTCTGAGGCCCGATCGAGCCTTCGTGAACAAGGTTTATTCGTCCAGGAATTGAAACAGAGTGGTGGTGCTATCAGTTTTGATCTGAAGAAGATTCAAACGTCCATGGCAAAAGTTACAGTTAAGGATAAAGCAATTTTTTCCAGGCAGTTTGCGGTGTTGGTGAGTGCTGGAGTTGCTATGGTTCGCGGGTTGGGCGTGTTATCTGAGCAATGCACAAATCCTAAATTTAAGATCGCTCTAACTGCTGTTGGGACTGATATTCAACAGGGAGTCAGTCTATCTGATGCAATGCGAAAACATCCTCAATCCTTTGACAATCTCTATGTCAGTATGATTCAGGCGGGGGAGGTCGGCGGGGTTTTGGATGAAGTGCTCGATCGACTCGCTAAATTGTTAGAAGATACCGCTCGATTACAAAACCAAATCAAGTCAGCAATGGCCTATCCGGTAGTGGTTGGAAGTTTGGCAACCATTATATTTCTAGCTATGACGATTTTTATTATTCCGGTTTTTGCTGGAATTTTTAAGGAAATCGGGACTGAATTACCTGCCTTTACTCAAGCAATGGTAGACATCAGTAATTTTTTGAGAAGTCCAAATGTGATCATCTTGATCATTATTGTGCCGTTAATTATCTTTGCTTACAACCGCTACTACAGTACGCGTGTAGGCCGCGAAACCATGGATCGCGTGTTTTTAAAAATGCCATTATTTGGTGATTTGATCCAGAAGACCGCAACGGCTAGATTTTGTCGAACTTTTGGAGCGCTGACCCGATCGGGGGTTCCGATTTTGACTTGTCTTGAAATTGTCCGAGATACGGCGGGTAACGTGGTGATTGCCAATGCTGTGGATGAAGCACGGCGCGAAATTCAGACTGGCGGCATGATTAGCCTTGCTCTTCAGAAGGAACAAGTGTTCCCGCCCATGGCAATCCAAATGATTAGCATCGGCGAGGAAACAGGAGAACTCGACCAAATGCTGATGAAAGTGGCGGACTTTTATGAAGATGAAGTCGAACAAGCCGTGAAAGCGCTGACCAGTATCATGGAGCCGATTATGATTCTCTTTCTGGGGGGAATGGTGGGTTCAATCTTATTGGCGATGTATTTGCCGATGTTCAAAGTATTCGAGAAATTGGGCTAGCGTTCAGAATTATGACTGTCGAGAAAGAAGATTACGAAGAACTATTGTCGATTTATAGCTCGACTTTGGATGCTATTGAGCTACTCCGTTTACATCGTCCATACCTGGAACTTATGCCCAGTATGCGACGATCGGAAGAGAGTTTGATTACAATGCCGCTTCCTATTGTGAAGCTTCGCAAATCTCAACCGATGGCTGGAGTCCCATCTGGTGAAATTACTATATCTGAAGCAACGCAGCTTCCTTGTGATGTGGCATTGTTGATGTGTGATCCCGAGTGGAAAATTAAGACTGGTCGCGAAATTTTTGTTTTTATTCATCGTCCTGATGAGGATCTTTCAGATCTCTTGGGTCGTTGGCGACAAACGCAGGTTCTACTCGCGAAAGACTACGAATGGATTTTTCCTTTGCGTTATCAGCACATGCTTAATGAAGGCGCAGATAAAATTTACCCGTTGTTTGTTCTGTTTAATGAATCTCCTGAACGAATTAGACGTGGACTAAGTGGCGCACATTTGCCGTTTGTCATTCAAACCACGATCGCAACCCAGGAATCTCTTGTTGTATTAGATGAAGCTCCACAATACTTAAAAGATCTTTTAGTCGAGACTGAAAATCCTTCAGAACGTGAATTACTTTAAACGTCTAACATGCTTATGACTGTAACTTTTTTGTCTCTTAAGCTTCGTGTTCCGGGCACCCACAACTTGCAGGGACGGGTCACAGGGCATTCCAACTGGCTGCAATGTCTGGTATTGACGTTCATCTTCTAATAATTTCAGCTCTTCGTATTCAACCCAGTGGATACAATTAACCGGGCAAGTTTCTATTGCTTCTTGAATTAGATCTTCCGAGTCTCCATCTTGCCGAATCACCCGCGATCGTCCATAGTCCGGCTCAATATAAAACGTATTTCGAGCCACATGGGAACAGTAGCGACAACCGATACAAGTTCCCTCATCAACGTAAACCCCACGCTGAGCTAACAGGCCTCCAAGTTCTGGTTCGTAGCCCGATCGCGCATCCGAATCTCCACCTTGAAACCCCAGTTCCGGCTCTAGACCCGATCGTTCAGGAAAATCATTGATTGCGTTAAACGAAATCTGTGGAGAGAATTCAGACATCAGCTCTACACCCCCTAAATTAAGCACAGTCCTAAATTAAGCACTCCAACGTTGAAGCACAAGGCGAATAGTGCCATCTTCAGATCGCTGCTGCTCAGTCACATTAAAACCCTGCTGCGATGTCTCTTGAAGAATAGTGTTATAGGCATAGCGCTGAGTGATCTGCTTTAGGAACCGATCGACAGAACTAGCCTGATTCCAAAACTGGAGGTCAGTAACCATTTCATGGGACACTCCATTCCAGACAAACCCAATGTCATAGCCGTTTTCCTGTTCTATAACAAGCTCTGCTATCTGAGTCATGCCTTTATATCCACGCACAGAGCATGGACCTTCTTTATAATCCATCCCCAAGTCTGAAAGCGTTTCTCTCAACGTCGGAAGATTGCGAAGCTGCGTTTTAATTTGGCTAAAATGCGACATAACGGCGTGTTTGTGAAGGGTGGACAACAGACTTATCTTAACGCACAGACCCTAGTTACCAGTTGCTTGTAGATGAATCCTGAGCATTGTTGGTAACGAAGGTTTCCAGAGCCTGATGCTGAGAAAAATATTCGGATGTGTTTTCCTGTTTAAGAACTAAGCCTAGCTTAGCTTCGATCGCGGCAGTTATTTCCGCACAAGAACATCCGATAATCCCAGTCACTTTCTCTTGAACTCGGCCATCAGGATAAATCACAAATTCGAGAGTTTCCATAATGATCCCTAAAACCATCTATTTCAGTTTCGCGTAACTTCCCGATCGAGTCAAGCAATAAGGGGTTATGCCCCATGGGAGGTTTGCTTAATACTAAGTTACAAAAAGAACACAAATGCTTTATGAGTGTTTCCATCGGTTCTTAACATTGCTCTAAACCTTGGCTCTTATAATGGCTTCCTCTCTTCCAAATCCTAGGCTGCTGCGACAACGCTACTTGATCGATCGGGTGTTGGGACAAGGTGGGTTTGCCCGAACCTATCTCGCATCAGATCAAGAACGATTTCAGGAATTTTGCGTAATTAAAGAATTTTTTGTCACCTATTTAAGATGAATCATTGATTAGCAAAGCCAAAGATCTGTTTCATCGTGAAGCTAGCATTTTGTATCAAGTTCAGCATCCACAAATCCCACAGTTTTAGGCCGCATTTAAGGAGAATAGGCGTTTATTTCTGGTCCACGTAATATCGTCCATCGGGACATTGCCTCAGACAATATCATTCTGTCGCCCCATGTTACTGGGATTGGTTCAGACAACGCTTCCCCGCAAGGACTTCCAGTTTTAATTGATTTTGGTTCTGTGAAAGAAGCGACCAGTGGGTTGGCGTTAGTGTCATCTATGAGGCAGGGTAGGCAAAATTGGTTATGCGCCCTCAGAACACATATTATTAAAGCTTAAAACAATAAAATGATGCTTATTAATGGTGGTCTGGGTGATAGACTGTCAGTCTGATTAGTCCCCATGGCGATCGGATTGGCGGCACGTCAGTTCAATCAAATTCATGGCAGGGACAATTGCCGATGGATGGCGACTACGTTTTGGAAGTATCAGCGGATAAACGTGAGAGCAATTACAGTTTATCGGTAGAAATGTACTAGTTTGTAGAAATCTATTAGGTTGAATTTTACTACCCTCGCTTTACACTTACTTCGCCATTTGCATAGAAGAAAATGCGAACTCTGTATGGTTGGCTATTTTTAGCAACTACCGGAGCGATCGTTTCTCCTTTCTTCGGCATAATGGCTTCAGCCGTAGGTAAACTTTGTCCTTCTGGAACTATAGAAAGAACAGTTCCGGCAGCAGACACTTCCATCAAATAGGTGATGTCTCCAGAAAATTTCTCAGGCGGAGTCCATTTGGTTGGAACCTTGGATTGGATTGCTCCGATTTGAACAGTGAGATCTAGGGGTGGGGCGGGATCATTATCTGCTCTTGAACTCGCATCTGAGAATGGTTTGGACGTGGTAATTGGAGCGATCGGTGCAGAGACCGGATTTAGTGGGGAGGATTCTCCTTTTCTCATTAGGGATTGATCGCTGGATTGCCGTTGTGCTGCGAGTGATTCGTTCTTTGGAGATTGAGTCCCTGTCGAGTTATTTCCGGCGAGTGGGGGCGCAAGTGGAATGTTCAACTTATTGTCTTTAGGGTTATCGATCGAGGGGGAGATGGTTGACGTTGACGATATGTTTTTGTCAACAGTAACGGAATTTGTGGTAGGTAGAGAATTAGGGTTGACGGCGATCGGTGGTGGTTGAATACCAGGAAGAGTATTGGGCTGGAATAAAGGATTAGTCGGCGTTGGCTGAGGAATAGAGGGCGGGGTAAGGCGTTGATCACTAGCTTGGGATGCAATCAAACTGGGTGCAGGTTTTGGGTCGAACTGTCGTAGGACCGTTGCGGTGACTCCGACGGAAAGTAAAGATAATGCTGCAATTTTGCCCCAAGCTACAGGCGATCGCATCCAAGCCGTATCTCGATTAAGCGTGGGAATGGCTAACGTCTCACTACTGTGGTCATCTAAGACGGATGCTAAGTCTGCAAGTTGAGTGGACGAGAGGGTAACAGTACTTTCCGAGAGATCTGAGACGATCGGGCCAAGATGAAGCGTGTGAGAAAGTAAACCTTTGGGCTGAAGGGAGATGGTCTGGTTAGGAAATTGTGGCAGAAGAATGCCCGTGAGATTATTGCTGTCCTCCGATCGTTCCAGGTTTTTGGATTGGCTCAGGAACGTTTGAACGTAGGTTGCGACGGCTTCGGTCAGGGCTTCTAGTTTGAGCCGATCGCCTCGCAAGGTCGTCCATTGGTCTTCACTAACGCGCGGATCCTCAAATTTGAGTAGAAACCGTTGATTTTTAAGCGCGAGTTTTCTGGCCCAGTGCGATAACGCAGATGAGTTGGCAGAGATTTCCAGCTTGCAAGTGGGGGCGCTGTACTGCCGCAGTATGGAGGAACCAGGACTGCCTAGGGTTGTGAGTGCCGATGGATCTAGTTCAGTGTTTTGAGAAACGGTCATGGCAAATGGTAAGAACAACTGCGGCGAAAAGATTGGGCAATGACTAGACGATAATTGAAAACAGGGAATGACAGTGCTAGTTTAACGTATCGAATTCCTGAAGTGGGAAGTGAGTAGATAGACGTGAATGCTGATTTAGGCAATGAGGGACCGATCGAGCAAAGCCGACCAGAGTCTCCTGGATCCTTGATTGGTGCTGTAAAACAATAGGTCAATCAATAGTTTTAGGGCCAAGTGTGTGAGCAGATCGGGCGTGGGAAGATCTGCATTGTCCATCCGATCTTGGTAGGTATTTTGAAATTTATCTAGGTAGTCACCCAAGATTGGGTCTTGGTGGGGTGCTCGGTTTTGTTCAGTAAGCGCTTCGAGTAGAGCTATTGCGGAGCGAATTTCACTGTTGTGTGCTTTGGCCAGATGGCAGCTAATTAGGGTTAGGGCACGAGCTTCTTCAACATCCAGTTTTTTTCGACCGCTTTGGCCTTTGCGCTGGGGATTGGATTGGCGCAGTCGCCAGAGGGATACCCGATCGGCCACTATCGACTCTAACCCCAAGTCTATTGCGGCTTGAAGCATGGCCTCTGAACTAATATTGGTGATTGACTCGATGGCCAAAAGAACCAGGTCAAGCTGGGTTTTGATGTTGTCGAGGTGTTCGGCATCTGGAACGAGGTTAATACTTAAGGCCTCTAGAGATGCATCAAGAGCGGTGGTGGGTGCGATCGTGGAGGTCATGGGCGACTCGCGAGTAACGTCAAAAACTGAGAATAGTCAGAACTTAGAATTTAAGGCTTAGGGTAGGATACAGCAGCAAAATCATATATTCCTCTCTATTTTCCCATAATTATTTGAAAGCTTTAGAATGCTTATTGTTTGAGACCTCGTAAACCCTAAGTCTCGTGGATTAAAATACCGGGCCGATCGAGAAAATGTAACGAAAGGTATCAAGCTTCTCATCAGAACTCCCTTGGCTCTCTAGAATTAGGTATCTGAAATGCATCCAAGAGCTTTGTCACAGTTGTTTACAAACGGCTTGTCGGGTTCAAAAACGTTCTAATGTATTTTCAATAGGTTTGCCCTGGGTTTTGAGCCTCTTTTATTGAGAGGATTCATGGCTATCCCAAGCGGCAGTCAGACTTCAATGCTGTTAACGATCCGTAGGGAGCTTTAGAATCCAATG
>JANXNM010000572.1 GCA_025354065.1 Synechococcales cyanobacterium 340R_concoct_173_sub
ATTTCGGCGGCGATCGTGGAAAGTTCTGCGGTGAAGGAAGAAGACATAATAGGTCGATTTTTAACGGTGCCCCTATTGAAAACGTTCCTGTCCCCTTTGACAATCTTTTGACCAAATCCTTTTTTATGAAGAGGGTTGGCAAATTCGCGTTTTTTGCTATGATAACTGAGCTTGAGAAATCAAGTGACCTCGGCTTATACCATGCGGATATGGCGGAATTGGTATACGCGTACGCTTGAGGTGCGTATGTCATTGACTTGCGAGTTCGAGTCTCGCTATCCGCATATAAGAAAGGGAAAGAATCTATAGGGTTCTTTCCCTTTCTCTTTAAGATTTTACTGACCGTAAAGCGGCTTCTTAGCGATCAAATATTTGCTCATAAAATGAACGCTTTCGGTTATCTCAACAAACCCTGCGGTCTGTAGACGATCGATCAAATTGTCTTGGGTATAGTTGCGATAAAACGGCTCGTGAAACGTATCCGAGAAGCCATCCATCATCGCACCCAAGTCCGGCGAATCACTCAACTGTACCGAATCACAAATTACAAACGTCCCACCCGGTTTCACCACTCGAAATGCTTCATTCATAATCTGTTGCCGAATCGGGGCAGGCAATTCGTGGAATAAAAACACGCAGGTAATCGCGTGGAAATGATTGTCCAAATAGGGCAATGCTTCCCCCGGACCTTGCGTAAGCTGGGGCAATTCACCAGGAAGCTGGGAAAGTAATTGGCTAGCTTTGCGCAAATAAGCATCCGACAAATCCACGCCATGCAATTTCACCTTAGGCAACATTCCCCGAATCATCCGCAACGTGCGCCCCGTGCCACAAGCAATGTCTAGAATTCGAGTGTTTTGAGGAATCTCGTCCTTAAAAACTTCTAATCCAGCCTTAAGTGGTGCCAAAATCCGACGACGCATTGCATCGGCTGCACCATTGAATAAAATCTCGACCTGCAAATCGTACATCTGTGCCGATCGATCGCTCAAATAGCCATCGGTCTGATGATGAAAATTTTGGGTGTAGTAATTCGGCAACCCAGCGGTATCGATTTCGGGTGCAAATTCACGGGAAACTTTTTGCTGAGCGCGGTTCCAAATTTGGGGCAAATCTAGACAAAGGGCTGGATAATATTTTGCAAAGTCATCCCACGCATCATCAAAGAGCAACGATCGGGGATAAATACCTTTTTCCGCATCCTCCCAATCCACCTGAAGCAATTGTTCATAGCGACCGCGTACAAGTTGGATCATCTCAGCGGAAATATCGCTACCAGAATTCTCTGATCTCTCCGACGGTGCTGTAATGAATCCTGTGGCCGCAGCGGCTTTGAGTGCGCGGGTCGATAATGTTTTG
>JANXNM010000593.1 GCA_025354065.1 Synechococcales cyanobacterium 340R_concoct_173_sub
ATCATAAGGATTGACCAAGAATATTACGGAGTGAGAGCACTTCTATCTAACTATTCAAAATTTAGCAATACTCTGGCCGATCGATCGGTCTGTTACAGAATTTGATACGTGCTAGTGAGGAGATTAAACAGCGATCGTAAAATTACGTGTAAATCGATCAAGATCAAGACAATAGAAGTGATGCTGGATATTCAAATTTTTCATGATTTTTCTAAAGTGACAGAATGTGTGTTCTGGCTACTTTCAAAAGTAGAACGATCGGTTAAAAATATAGGTTTCATGTTTCCAATTCAGAAAATTGAACATTGAGTTTAAAGGAACTCGCTCAGATAAATTGCTGAATTCCATGCATATATTGGCGTACAGAGATAGATTACTTATCAAAAACTGATAGGGTATGAGACTAAGTTTAGGTAAATTTTAGGTGATAATTCGCAAAGTCTAAAGTAGGAGAACTTACATTGAATATCATCATAAGACCGCTAACGCAACCCAATAGCACTGTCTAAAGGTATGACTTGCCTCTCCCGTTGAATCATCTTTTGTGAATACCGATCGTCCTTGTCTAATTTATTAGATGAGCCAATTTTCATACCCTTTAACTGTAAATTCTCCCATGCTAAATACTGTCAACTTGGCAGCGGCTACTCCTTTATCTGTCAATTCTGATTGGAAAAATAAATCAGGACTTTTGAGTTTAGGGGATAGTAATGATGTCTATAGTTTGGCAGTCAGTAAAGCGAGTAGTTTGAATCTGAATTTGAGTACGATCGGAACGGGGAACTTGGTTGCATTGGTCAAAGATACGAATGGCAATAACAAAATTGAAGATGCAGAAGTCTTGTTTCAGTCGAGTCAATCTGCGGATATTGCTTCAGTTCAGTTGAATGCTGGAATGTACTATTTGGTTGCGGACTTGACGACATTGCCAGGTGGTAGTACTTCTGCGCTGTATCAAGTGGGGGCATCGTTAGCGTCTCAAAGTAGTGTGCTATGGCGTGATCTCAACAATAATGGCCAGGTGGGATTGTGGAATT
>JANXNM010000607.1 GCA_025354065.1 Synechococcales cyanobacterium 340R_concoct_173_sub
TTCCTGCTTCTCAATTAGCCACTGCTGCATTGTACTCACAACCTTTTCCAAAATCATCATGATTTTAATCATCTTAATATCGAGCAAAAACCTTGAAATAATGTCATTGAAAATGATAAATGAGGGCGATCGGTAATTTCAATACACTACCCTGTAAAAACAACGTCAAAACCTGAGCATCGATCAACTTCGCGTCAGCCGCCAAAATACCTGTTCCTGAATTCACGGGAAAAGCTGGAAAACAAGAAAGACTAATGCTTAATCGCAATGCAGAATCGATCGGAATAACAGTACTAGTAGTCTGCATCGAAATCGTTGCTGTCGTCTCATTCTGTGGACAAACCGAACATACACCCTGTGAAACAGTTAATACTCGTCCCATAGCATTGACCTGGGATAACACAACATGAAGATCAATAGATTTAGCATCACTAAAAAAGTCTAATTCGATCGTAGGCGTTCCTTGAATGAGTAATGATTTCGTTAATACTGGAGAGGTATAACACAAAACATCCGTACGATCGTCAATTGCTCGTCTATCCATTGGTCCCGCAGGCGATCCCGCATGACCTCCCAAAGACGGCACAGGTCGCCATGGATCATGAACGATCGCATCTGCAATTAACTTAGAAATTAAATTAGAACTTCGATCGAAATTTTCCCCATTCACAAATACTAAATCACCACCGCGCATTGATGTGAGTCCCGTTGTCTTCAATTGCCAAGTTTGATGATCTAGACCTTCGCTCCATTGGTCAGCCTTCACCCAACAATTTGTTCCCATTTCAAACCAAACCGCTCCATTCTCAAGCACCCCTTCACCTTTTAACCAATAATCAAACCACTGCACCTGGGCACGATCGCAATCACTTACTGCCGCCGCCCCAAAGTCCACAATTCCCGCTTGTCGTCCCCAAGGCAAATGCGCCCAAGGACCAATAATTAAATGCTGTGGAGCCGCTGTTTTACCCATTGCATCATAGAGGCGCAGAGTTCCTCTTAAATAGGGATCAAACCAACCACCAATATGCAACATTGGCAAATCTGAAATTGCATCTACAAAGTAACGCGGTGATAATTTTTTCCAATAGGGATCATTCTCCGATCGGGAAATCCAATCATGATAAAACGAGTCTGGAGCAAGGGATTTTAGAATTTCAGGATAAGCCGGAATTTCACCATTTAAGGGCAGATTATTTGCCGCTGTTTTGAGTAATTGAAAATGTTGATTGTTTCCCACGAGTCTCGCGGTTTCTGCGGCCAATTGAATCGCCCAACCTAAATTTGATTGCAAACAAAACACATCATGTTCATAGGCCCAATCTTCACGCAAATCATAGGCCAACATTGCAGGGCAAATCGTTCTCAAGGGTTCAGGTCGCTGTGCTGCTGCATACAATTGGGTCATACCTTGATAGGAAAAACCATACATTCCCACCAAACCATTACTATGGGGTAAATTCGCCGCCCACATTACCGCATCATAACCATCTTCAATCTCAGATTCAAATAGGGAAAAGACTCCTTCAGACGTGCCTCGTCCTCGTACATCTTGAATCACTACAATATAGCCCTGCGCCGCATACCAACTGGGATGGGCATAGACAACTGTAGAGGCGATCGATCGTCCATAGGGTTGACGCATCAATAACACCGGAAATGTTTGGCCTGGTGCAATTAACGGCGGCAAATACATATCCGCATCTAGACGGACTCCATCTCGCGTTTGCATCGAAACAGAATTCATTGAATAAGTTTTCATTTATTAGTCACGAGATTAGCGACGTTTTTCACAGGTATTCAATCATTCAGTAAATCTGAGGCAAGTTAAAGCATAAACGATTGCCAATCTTT
>JANXNM010000611.1 GCA_025354065.1 Synechococcales cyanobacterium 340R_concoct_173_sub
CACGTCAATCGATCGCGCAATTGATGCGGATGTCGGCAGGTAATTTGATACCCGATCGCAATCAACAATACGGAGACTATGACAATTGGCAAACAAAAGGGTAAATAGAATACATGACGACGATCGCGTTGAATCATTTTACTCATCCGATCAATACCGATAGCTAGGTTCGATCGATATTGGGTAATGCTTGGATCATCCGAAAATCCATCATTATCTATCAACTCCTTTCCTGTCCCTTTCGGATCAAACGTGGCTAAGAGGGATTTTAACAATCGTTTTTGCCAATAAAAATCATGCCCAATCAACAAAAAACGTTTGAAATAATGCCCTAATCCATTAGGTGATGCATGAAGCGATCGGGCCTTGGGTTGTCGCCAAATGGTATATCCAGCCGCTAGTAATGTTTTGGCATGAATAACACAATTCCCGCGATACAAAGGCAAATTAGTTGGAATTGGAATAGCTTCAAGTACCGATCGTCTGAATGCGACATTATTTAAAAAGTACTGATTAACTGGGAAAAGATCCGATCGACCCGAGTATTGTGGAAAGATATAACATAATGCCATCGCTGTCCCATAGAGTCCAACCCCATCCGTCGTAGTCTCGCCACCAACAATTTGAATATTCACATTATCGAAGCTGCCGATAAGTGCTGCTAACCAATCGCCTTCATAAATGCAATCTGAGTCGTAATAGACAATAATTTCACCTGTTGTCCATTCAAGGCCGAACATTTTAGACTCATAGTATTTAGTCTCTGGCGGAGCGGTTTTAATGGTGAGCCAAGGATAACTTAGTTGTAATTGATTAAGAAATTGTCTGGGTATATTTCCACTGTCAATTAAGACTACTTCATTTGCTTGTTCAAGCGACTGGGCTGCAAGTGATACGATCGATTTCTGCAATCTGTCTATATCAGAAGTCTCTATATTTTCAGTCTCTAAAATGATAGAAAATGTTATCTCGTTCATAGTTCTATTCATTAGAAAGCCCGAGAAGTTCTGTTTGTGAAGCTTCGGGCAGTAGGCGAGACTCTATTGGGTAAGATGCTATTGAGCGAGAGGGCATGGGGCGTGCGGTCCAGGGTTTTTTGCCCGAAATCAAAATATCCCACCAATGAAAGTGCATCGCTAAAAGATGATCGAGTTCTTTAGTATCCTTGGTCGATCGGCCTGCATCAAATATATCGGGCAAACAATAGGCCGCAATTTCTGATGCCTGCAACATATGCAATACTCCAACCGAAAAACCACCACCTGCATAGACAATACAACCACCCATGGGTAATGCTTTCATATTTTGCATCGCATAGGGAATCTTTTCGTCAGCCGTTCCAGAACTGTCTTGAAATTTACATTCGATGGCAAAAGCTTTAGGGTTTTGATCTGAGATTAAAAGCATATCAACCCGACGATTTTTACCAATAATAGATTTACCAATGCTAACTTCTCGGTAGATTTGAATACCCCGATCGCTGAAATTCCAGTGTAAGTAATCTGCAATCAAATTAGCATACTCGTATCCACTCATAGCCATAATTCTGTCCAGATTCAGGTCAAGTTATATCAAATTCAGAATCGCAATCTCAGGATTCAAAAAGTCATTCATTCGGGTTTGAGAAATTTCTACCGCTTCAGAACAAATATCATTCCCTAAAAAATCCCTATTTTGCTGAAGTGCCGCAAGTCCCACGCTTCCCGATCCCATAAATGGATCAACAATACATTCTCCAAGTTGAGTACTTTGCCGAATTAAAATTTCTGATACAGGAACAGGTTTCTCTGTGGGATACCCTCGAAAAATTCGGGGATATTGAATCACATCAGCAATAGATAGATCATTCAGTTTTCGCTTTCCTTTCTCAAAAAACAGAATCATCTCATAACGCGATCGGTAATGATAGCCCATCCCAATTTTTTGTTTATCCCATATAATTGGCTTCCAAAACCGAAACCCCGCCAACTCTGCGATCGGTTTCACCACAAACATCGTCTCTGCATCACAGAACAAATAAAAATGTCGATGATTTTTCAAAATTCGATAACATTCAACAAATAGTTCCTCAAAACGATCGTTCGGAAAAATCTGAAACCAGACATTACTCGATGCTTTACTATTCTTCAGCCGCGTGGTGGTACCAATGCGACGATGTTTTTCCAAAGATTCGTAAGGTGGATCCGTCACAATCAAATCAACCGAGGCATTAGGTAACGATCGCAGCCAATCCACTGCATCTTGTTGATGGAGTTGAAAAGTCGGTAAATTCCCCATCTCATAACCCAAAATACACAAGTACTACTCTTTGGCTTATTCTAGTCGCTAGCGTGGCAAGGTCTCAAAGTTTTCCACTAACTCCAACTCCGCTGACTCTAATTCCGGTTCGGGTTCGGGCGGTTGAGATTCCAAAATAGGCAATTTCACCCGCACCTGTAAGTCTTTTGTTTGGGCTTCGGGAAGAGCTATGGTCTCTAAATTTTGTAGCTCTAAATTTTGCAGTTCTAAATTTTGTGATGATGCCCGACTGATAATTCGATCGAAGGCTTGAGTCACAAACCCTTGCAAAAACGCCGATCGTTGATTTTGTTGGAACACTGTTTTGATAATGGTTTGGAGCCGATCGCGTTGAATGGCCGGGGCTGTATTATTCAATGAACTGCTTGATGAGCGATCGTCACTTTCCCAATATTCAATGAGTGCCAATCCTGCAATTCGCGTTAAATATGCGCCACTCACACCCTGCACCGCGCCGCCCGCCATGTAGGTTAAGGCGTTGGTCTTAAGTAAGGCTCCGATCGCTTGGGTTGAGACTTCGACAATGCCAAGTTTTATCATCAATTCAGACAATGTTTTAGCAATGGTTTTCGCTTGATCTAGGGAAAACTTTTGTTGATACAAATTACTCAAATCCGCCACCATCTGACTGTTAATTGCCGCTGTTGCTAACAAGTCAATCGCGGGAAACGGAGTCGCAAAAGCTGTCCCCGCCACAACCCACTGCGATCGTTCAATCATGGGCAAAGCACGAGTTCTACGTTTTTCATTCAGTTTTGCCTTGGCCACCACCTTCAGCGCCTCCGCATCCCCGAGCGAACTAGCAATTATTAATTTCTGTGCATCATTCAAAAGAATAGTTTGCAACCGCTGGGTGAGTTCGTCCACTTGAGGTTCGGGTTCTTCGAGCCATTCTTTGCTACTGCCATCGTTTTGGTATTGCCGTACTTTAATCGGGCGAGGTTGAGAGGCGATCGCAATTACATCCTCTGCTGCAATCATCCCTGAAACCCGATCGCGAATTTTAGCAAGTAGTTCAATCTGTTCTTTCGGTAAATATTGATCTTGTTTGTTCAGCACAATCACTGATCGACGGTAAGCCGCATTCAAATGCTGAAGAATTTTAAGTTCTGAATCCAGCAAATCGCCCATAACCACAAAAATAACCAAGTCCGCCGATTTCCCTATTGTCAGCGTATCCGCGTCATCGGCGGTCGTCAGAATCGATCGAGTATCGGTAATTTGAACTTTGCGCGACAAATCTTTAAGCCAACTGTCCTGAAGCCAATGGGCACCGAGCCATTCATGCAGCGTAGTTTTACCCACGGCTTTACTACCTATAATCGCAAACTTCAAATAATCCCGTTTTAGCGCGGCCAAAATTTCGTGCAACTGCGATCGCAACGCTTCGGCCTGTTGAGTGGATTGCTCCCGATCGGGTTCATCGATCGCAAGTTCTTGCAGTTGGAGTGCGACTTGATTGACCACAGTTTCAGCTTCAATAATCGCCGATTTAACGCCTGCGATCGTCACAGGTTTTCGCCGAATCATACTCCCCGTCGGAAGGTTAGCCGCTTGCAACCCCAGCCATGCCAGCCCGCTCCCCAACACTATGGCAGGCATCCAATCGCCCAACACATCCGTCACACCATCCAACGCCCAGATTGTGCCAGAAAGACCCAACGCTCCCAGTGCAATGGCTTGAGTCTTATTCACCAACCACTTTGAAGACTTATACGAAACGTTCTGCTGCGATCGATCCTCGCCCAACGGTGCTGCCATAACCTCATAACTCCCCGTAAAACCTGCGCAACCAAACCAGTCGTGCCCCTAGGATAGTTCATCTACAAGAGTTTGATAAAGCTGGAATCCCGATCAAAAGAAGAACAAAAACAAATCCCTTCAAGTTGGTGAGTGCTTGAAGGGATTCGCCTTTAATAGCGGGACATGGATTTGAACCAAGGACCTTCGGGTTATGAGCCCGACGAGCTACCAGACTGCTCTATCCCGCGATGATTATTTTTATAATTTGCAAGCTATTCGATTAGGAATAGCTTTTCGTTGAGTAGCGGGACATGGATTTGAACCAAGGACCTTCGGGTTATGAGCCCGACGAGCTACCAGACTGCTCTATCCCGCGATATTGATCAAATTTGGCTGTTCGCCGCTTTCGACTTATTCAATATAGCAGAGTCAGCTAGAGAGTACAACCCCCAAATTTAGGTGGGTCTCTGGATAGTCCATCAGTGCGAAAAACAGAGTTCATAACTGGTTGTATATTAAGTACAAGCTTTAACCGATCGCCAGCTTCTCACCCAGATACTAGGCTACAAACACCATGCAGATATTGATTGTTGAAGACGAAGTTGAAATTGCGGACCTGCTTCAGCTCTATTTAGAAAAAGAAGGCTTTACCTGCCGAGTCTGCCGGGACGGAATCAATGCGCTGGTCGTTTTTCAGGAAATGCAGCCGGACTTGGTGATTTTGGACCTGATGATTCCGGGATTAGATGGCCTGGAAGTCTGTGCTCGTATTCGTCAAAAGCCCGGTCTAAAAGATCCATACATTTTAATGTTGACGGCAAAGGGAGAAGAACTCGATCGGATCATTGGCCTATCTACTGGAGCCGATGATTATATGGTCAAGCCCTTCAGCCCCAAGGAACTCGTCGCCCGTGCCCGCGCATTATTAAGACGATCGCTGAGACAAGGCGGCCAAGGCAACAGTTATCAAACCGCTAGCTTTACCTTAGATCTCGACCAACGATCGGTATCTCGCCATCTCAAC
>JANXNM010000612.1 GCA_025354065.1 Synechococcales cyanobacterium 340R_concoct_173_sub
CTCACTCAAGCAACTGTCGCCAGAGCGCTTACAAGTGCTTGCTGATTTTGCGGCTTACTTGGCAAATGCTGAAAGCGAAGTTGCAACTCAAGAACTTCTGGCAATTCCTGGCTTGCTAGAGCGTGTTAAGCAAAATCAAGCCACCTCTAACGCCCAGTACAGCAGTTAGAGAACCCTTCGCTTTGATGTATGAAGTTCTTCTCCACCCCGATGTCCAAAAAGTTTACGTCAATGCTGACAAAGCCTTAGCCAAGAAGATTACCCGATGTTTGCAGCAGCTAGAGAAAACTCCCCGATCTCATCCCAACATCAAAGCTCTCAAAGGAGATTATGCAGGCTACTATCGCTACCGTGTTGGGGATTATAGGATAATCTATTCGGTGGATGATGAATTGGTTCAGTCAAGGTTGGATGATTTCTAACCACTAAAAAGCGGTGAGATTTTGTTCAAATCCCACCGCATCCTCTAATTAATTAACTAACAAATTATTGTCAAGTTAGTATCCAGATTGAACTAGATGTCTAGATCAGCCATGTTCATGCGAGATCCGTAGGTTTCAATAAACTCACGACGCGGCGCAACCCGATCGCCCATCAACATAGTAAACACCCGATCGGCTTCAGCAGCATCTTCAATCTCAACGCGCTTTAAGGTCCGGGTTTCAGGATTCATCGTGGTATCCCAAAGCTGGACTGGCATCATTTCCCCTAATCCCTTAAAGCGTTGAATGTTGTAATTTGCATTGGCGGGAAATTCGGCAATCCGTTGCTTCAAATCCCGATCGCTGTAGCAATATTGATGCTGTTTTCCGCGCTCTAGTTTGTACAACGGCGGACAGGCAATATAGACAAATCCACGATCGACCATTTCACGTTTGTAGCGATAGAAGAAGGTTAGAAGTAGGGTTCTAATGTGCGCCCCATCTACGTCTGCATCGGTCATGATGATGATCCGGTGATAGCGAAGGTTTGCCACATCAAATTCCTCACCTTTGATTCCCAATCCCAAAGCTGTAATCAGCGCTTGAATTTCAGTATTTTTGTAGATTTTAGAATCATCGGTTTTTTCAATGTTGACGATTTTTCCACGCAATGGAAGAATCGCTTGAAACTTACGATCGCGACCTTGTTTTGCTGAACCGCCAGCCGAATCTCCTTCTACAATGTATATTTCGGATTCAGATGGATCGCGGGACGCACAATCGGCGAGTTTACCCGGCAATGTTGACGATTCTAGAACTGATTTACGACGCACTAAATCGCGGGCACGTCTGGCGGCTTCGGCGGCATTAAACGATTGAACTGCTTTCTCTAGGATGGTGTCGGCAATTTGTGGCCGGAATTCTAAATACTCGGTTAAAACTTCGCTAACGATCGAATCTACAATTCCTCGAACTTCGCTGTTCCCGAGCTTAGTTTTGGTTTGGCCCTCAAATTCCGGATCGGGAACCTTAACCGAAATTACCGCCGTCAGACCTTCCCGGATGTTTTCCCCGGCCAGATTCGACATATTTTCCTTGAGCTTGCCGCGCT
>JANXNM010000628.1 GCA_025354065.1 Synechococcales cyanobacterium 340R_concoct_173_sub
AGAGCAGTTTCGTAGCTCTCGATCGCTTCGACATAGCGTTTTAAGTGCGTCAGTGACAACGCCCGGTTATACCAAGCTGGAGCATAATCTGGCCGAAGTTTGAGACCCGATTCATAGCTCTCGATCGCAGCTTCGTAGGCATGTAACTTCATTAGGGCATTTCCCCGGTTATACCAAGTTTTGTGGCCGTGGCGGTTGAGTTGGAGGGCGCGATCGTAGCTGATGATGGCCTCTTCGTGATGTTCGATTTCAGCATAGGCCATCCCAAGATTATTCCAGGCTGGAGAGTAGTCTTCGCGGATAGAAATGACTTCCTTAAATGAAGCGATCGCATCATCAATACAATGTGTTTCCATCAACGCTTTTCCGCGTTCGTACCACACCACATACCAATCAGGCTGGTAGTCAAGGGTACGGTTGAAGGCAACGATCGCTTCGGCAAATAACCCAGACTGGGCAAGCTTTTGGCCTCGTTCAAAAAAAGTTTCCGCTCTAACCTGCTGAATCATACTTGCCTTAAAATTATTAATATCTACGATGAAATACGCCCATAGGGGTAAGAACTTTTAATAAAGCCTAAAAAGGCAAAATATGAGGGTTAAATATCAGCTCATAAAATTATAAATTTTCTCCATCAATTAGTTGTATTTTATGACTTGATATTGATGATTTCATCCTTTAGTGGTAGAGCAAGAGCCAAGACTTCATACTTTGATTTCATGATTTTAGATACGCTTCATAGTGGGTGGTTATGCCGATAGTGGCCCGGTGCAATTAGGCGCGATCGGGCAAGGGCACGCTATGTCTGGTACGATCGAAGCCCATCCAAAATCAGCATTCAAATCAGACTGATTTTTCGATTGGAGCATTGTCTCAACCCCACACTTAATTCTCAGAAATTACTAAAAACCATTATGGGCAGCACCTTCGGACGAGCATTTCGGGTTACGACGTTTGGGGAATCCCATGGGGGCGGTGTGGGGGTGGTAATTGATGGCTGTCCGCCGAAGGTTGCAGTGTCTCGCGAGGCAATTCAGTTTGAACTCGATCGTCGTCGCCCCGGCCAAAGCAAAATCACCACGCCGCGTAATGAAGCGGATCAATGCGAAATCTTATCAGGAATGCTTGATGATGTAACTTTGGGAACCCCTATTGCGATTATGGTGCGCAACAAGGATCAGCGATCGCAGGACTACGGCGACATGGAGCAAAAATATCGGCCTTCCCATGCAGATGCGACTTATGACTCAAAGTATGGCATCAGGGCCGTGGCGGGCGGCGGGCGATCGTCAGCGCGGGAAACAATTGGCCGAGTGGCGGCGGGGGCGATCGCTAAACAAATTCTTAAAGATTTTGCCAATACTGAAGTAATTGCCTACGTGAAGCGGATCAAGGATTTGGATAGTCATGTGGATCCGGCGACGGTGACTATGGAGCAAGTTGAGAGCAATATTGTCCGATGTCCAGACGCGGAAGCTGCCGATCGGATGGTGGATTTGATTCAGCAGATGTCAAAGGAAGGGGATTCGATTGGTGGCGTGGTGGAATGCGTGGTGCGGAACTGCCCCGTAGGATTGGGGGAGCCTGTGTTTGATAAATTAGAGGCGGATT
>JANXNM010000646.1 GCA_025354065.1 Synechococcales cyanobacterium 340R_concoct_173_sub
GACAGCATGTTCAGGTAGGTTGAGATCCGATCGTTTTAAAGTCGGAACAGCAACTTCAAATCCATCTACTGCTAAATAGGTCTCAGGTAAACGCCATATTTTCTCAGTGTAATAGTCTTGAGCGTGATCGGGAAGAACATAGGGGTCAGCAATAAAATAATCGATCGCATCCATTCCGATCGCGTCCCACCCCAGCCACGTTGCTTGAATTGGGGCAGGTTTCATTGCCAGAATTTCGCAGCTCACATCTAAGGTGATGCTGTCTAAATCAATTAAAATATCAATTTCGTCGTTATTAATTCTCTGTGCGAAGTTCTGAGAATTTCTAGCAAAATCAGTCTCCCAACAACAATTGTGTTCAAATTGCTGCTTATACCATTGATTTAATTCATCATAAGGACGATCATTAATAAAGTAACCATACAATTCGAACTTTGTACGATCGTGATGTTGGATCAACCAACGAGCCAACCAGCCAACTGAATGCTGTGCCATACAGTTGGAAAGATATCCAATACGAATCCTCCTAGAACAAGTAGTGTTTAGGACTCGACTCGAATTCAGCTTTTCATAGATCAAGTAAATGCCTTTCGTATAGTGAGAAACACTTGTCTGACAGATTTGATTGACATGGTTAAGTAAAGATCGAGTACTCTTTGCATCTTGAAAGTATGCTAGATAATAACAAGACGTAAAAATCCGAAGCGTATAAGCTGAATCTAAGTTCAGTAAATCTTTAACATCTAACTTTTCAAGAATTTTAATATAGTTCAAATAGGTATCATTTGCCTTGGACCAATAACCGCCCGAGCCAAGAAGACCTCTCAACAATAAATGTATCGAAAAGATCTGATCGGGTACATTTTTAACCAATTGAATACGCTTTTCTGCCGCCTCAATCCCCAACTCGTAGTCACTTGAATTTTGGTAGAAGCTCGCAAGATGACCTAGCATTTCAACATCATCTTGATTAAGCAATAGATAAGACTGTGTGAGATGAGCAGCAATTTCAGGACAGGATAAGCTATGTGCAATTCTTAAAGATTCTGATAAAATTATTTGCTTTAGAAGGTATATATCATCTATGTGAAAAACACATTTTCTAATAAATTCAATTGATTCATTGTGTAGTAGATTTTTTTTTAGAATGTGAGATAAAATTTCCAATATCAGTTCATCTAGTGAAGTCTCACTTGAGTTATCAATTTTTTTAGTAGCAATAACAATAGCTAATTCAATATCTTTAAGATTCCCTTCTAAGAGCATTAATTTCAGTCCTTCTAGTGAAGTTTTTTTGTTTAAAAAATAAATTTCAGCATCTAAATCCATATGGAGCAAGCAACTGTATAGCTGTGTCGCAACATCTACATCATTTCTGTGGTTGACTTCACAAAACAAATCTAAGAGGAATTTTGACAATTCAGAATTCCATAAGTTATAACTATCTGCCTCCAATGAAGCCATTGTCCATAGAGATAACGCATCATTTAGCTGTTCATTCAATAAATAGGCAACACCTAAATATAAAACAAGAGTTTGAGAGGCATCACTCTCTAACATCATCGACTCAATCCTATCAATGACATCTAGATATTGTCTGTTGAGAATCTGTTGCCGCAATTCTATTAAACTAATTTGCATAAAAATAACTAGATAGTTAATAATTAAAAATAGGGCTAGTGAATTTTCACCAACCCCATTTGGTTATACGATATTCCAGAGAAAACTCGGGATCTCTAGATTTGCCAACTAGCAATGCATGATTTCTTCATGAATCCGAAAAAATCTAAGAGAGAAAGCTCTACTTAAGTGAGGTACCATCTGCACCACAAGTAGGAGGATTACCTGCGGAGGCTGGCTTAGTAACTGACGTCAACGACCCGATTCCAATCGCGCTCTTTTCACAAAGAATAGCTACTGTATTTGCTTCACTGGTCCCTGTCGTTGTTGAAATAGCTGCCATCCCAGCATAGGCTTTCAACGCAGCTTTCCGAGAATCCGCTTTACTAGTCACATTCTCAACATTTGTACCTGCATCTGCAACAGTAGCACTATAGGTATAGTTCTCAGTCTGCGAGGCAATTGGATTACTCAAGACGTCCAAACTTGATGCAAACTGCCCTTTTTCGAGGTAATAAGCCTGTTGAGTACGATTTAACGTCCCCACATAGCTCTTAGCTTCAGACTGTTTAGCTTTGTTTGCTTGGTTCAAGAAGGAAGGAAGGGCGATCGCAGCCAAAATACCAATAATGATGATGACGACGAGAAGTTCGATCAGTGTGAAACCACCGTCACGCTTTTTGGAAATGAGGTGCTGAAGAAACTTAGCTTTGAGTTCAGATTTCATGGAAATTCTCCTTTAGGTGCGGGAAGGAATGGTGTTTAAATCTCGGTGAATCTAACTTACCCACTTATTGCAGATTATCTATCAGGTCTGGAAACTTTTTCTAGTAATTGCACTTTTAGCAAAATTTCTCCATAGTCTACCGATCGCTCATCTCCCCGCACTCAATATCTGCACCGCTGTCAAACTAAGCTCTGGGAAGGCCGGAGAAGCAACTTGGTCATCACACTTCAGAACATATTCAATATAGCGATCGTCCTCCAGACACAGAATTAAGACCACTGCCTTAACGGGGTCGATAATCCAATATTCAGGAATTCCCCGCGCCGCATACTCCGATCGTTTATCCACATAGTCCCGATCGCGAGATTTTTTGTCACTGTTGCTATTGGAGACTACTTCTACAACTAACATCGGGTTCGGTTGCATCGGCAGCAAGATACGATCGGCCAATGTCGCCGCCAAAGAATCCTCCGTATGAACGAT
>JANXNM010000659.1 GCA_025354065.1 Synechococcales cyanobacterium 340R_concoct_173_sub
GAACGAGGTCTTATTCCATGAATTCTCCCGCCCTCCGCCGCATCCAACTCGAAAACTTCAAAGCGGTTCAAAACAGCAAAAGCATCCGACTTACCCCCCTCACCGTCTTCGTTGGCAACAACGGCTCGGGCAAAAGCAGCATAATTGAAGGTCTTCTCACCTATCAAATGATCATCCAGCAGGGTCTTGATGTCGCCATGAACTACTGGCGTGGCTTCGACTATATTCGCAATCGCGCCCTCTCCCACGAAATTCGTTCAAAAAGTGACCCAAAACTTCTCGAACCCAACCCCGTCAAACTCAAACTCAGCTACAAATCCTACAGCCTCTCGATCGCTCTCACTAAATCCGCCAATCAACTGATCATTGCAGAAGAACGCATTGAATTTGGAAAAATTGCGGCAATTGTTCGATCGTCGGACGGATCAGTCTCTGACCCCATCAACGATAAGGCGATCGGCAAAAGTCCTAGCACAGAAGTAATCTTTAAAATGAGCCAAGTCCGACAATATCTAAGAGAACTTAATCAAGATGGAAGGGATGAAGAAATTCTCGATTGGCAGTTTCTTAACCTAAACCCCGCCATCATGGGTAATCCTATCCCTATGCGACTCAGTACCAGCCAAATCAAGCTCAACCCCGACGCTTCTAATCTAGGACACTACTTACTCGACCTATATAGACGTAATATCGAAGCATTCAACGGATTAGTTGAGACCTTGCAGTACGTGCTGCCCTACGCCAAGGACTTACAGATTCAAGAAACATCCCCCTTAGAGCTAGAACAACGAGTCTATCTGCAAATGACCGAGGGTGATTTCAAAATCCCAGGATGGCTACTCTCTACAGGCACCCTTCGAGTCGTCGCCATTCTTGCCCTTCTGCGTCATCCCTCACCCCCACCCTTGATCGTAATTGAAGAACTAGAAAATGGTCTCGATCCCAGAACCATCAACCTCCTGATTGAAGAAATTCGGAATGCGATCGAATCTGGCACTACTCAAGTAATCATTACCACTCATTCCCCATACCTACTCGACCAACTCCATCTTTCACAGATCATCATTGTCGAGCGCAGTGATACCGGAGAACCAATCTTTTCTCGTCCATCCGATCGGCCAACATTAGAAAACTGGTCAAAGCAATTTACACCCGGTCAACTTTATACAATGGGCCAACTCAATACGCTCTAACTATTCAATCCCTCACCCCGAACCCATTAGTCTTTCTCATGAAAATCGGATTAATCTTTGAATGTGGAC
>JANXNM010000746.1 GCA_025354065.1 Synechococcales cyanobacterium 340R_concoct_173_sub
TGGTCAACCCGCGAACTCGATCGACAAATCACCACAGCCCTCTACGATCGTCTCGCCCTCAGCCGTAACCCCGACGAAATCAAACGCCTCGCCACCCAAGGCCAAATCATCCAACACCCCCGCGACATCATTAAAGATCCCTACATCCTCGAATTCCTCGAACTCCCCCAAACCCCAAACTACTCCGAAAACGACCTCGAAACCGCCATTATCAACAAACTCCAGCAATTTCTCCTCGAACTCGGCAAAGGCTTCCTCTTCGAGTCCCGTCAAAAACGCTTCAGCTTCGACGAAGATCACTTTTATATCGATCTCGTCTTCTACAATCGCCTCTTACATTGCTACGTCCTTATCGACCTCAAACTCGACAAACTCACCCACCAAGATCTCGGCCAAATGCAAATGTACGTTAACTACTTCGACAGGTTCGTCAAAACCCCGACGAAAACCCCACCATCGGCATCGTCCTCTGCAAACGCAAAAAAGACGCACTCGTCGAACTCACCCTCCCCAAAAACTCCAACATCTTCGCCGCTCAATATCAACTTTACCTCCCCAGCAAAGAAGAACTCCAGCAACAACTCCAAGAAGCCGCTCAAAACGTCATATCCAGCGATTTAAACAAGGCATGATGCACGAATTACTAACAGGTAGAATTAGACTAATTGATAAAGGCTAACCCCATGATCATTACCACCGTAGTTTTTAACTCGCCAGTGTCGATATGGGTAAATTTATCTAAACTCCGCCATAATAAAACCCATAGACACAAACCCTCTCTTTCCTTGCTATGAACATCATTGCCCCTCCTGAACGCGTCACCCAAAACCGCATCGTCAAACTCTTCCAAGACGAACTTAACTATCACTACCTCGGCCACTGGCAAGACCGATCGGGCAACAGCAACATCGAAGAAACCCTCCTCAGCGATCACCTCACCCGCCAAAACTACACCCCCGACCAAATCACCCAAGCCCTCTACAAACTCCGCACCGCAGCCGACCACCCCACCCGCAGCCTCTACGACAACAACAAAGCCGTCTACGCCCTTCTCTACTACGGCATCCAAATCAAAACCAGCCCCAGCCAACCCACCACCACCATCCAACTCATCAACTGGAAAACCCCAGAAACCAACCACTTCGCGATCGCCGAAGAAGTCACCATCCAAGGCAAAAAACAAAAACGCCCCGACATCATTCTCTACATCAACGGCATCGCCATCGCCATCATCGAACTGAAAAACAGCCGCGTCTCGATCGGTGACGGCATCCGTCAAAGCCTCACCAACCAACAGCCCGAATTCATTCAAAGCTTCTTCAGCACCATTCAACTCATCCTAGCCGGAAACGACTCCGAAGGACTCCGCTACGGCACGATCGGCACCGAAGATAAATACTTCCTGACCTGGAAAGAAGACGAAACCGACAACACTCGTTACAAACTCGACAAATACCTCCTCAAACTCTGCAACAAAACCCGACTTCTCGACCTCATCCACAACTTCATCCTCTTCGACGCAGGCAAAAAGAAACTCCCCCGCGTCCACCAATACTTCGGCATCAAAGCCGCCCAACCCTACATCTACGATCGTCAAGGGGGCATCATCTGGCATACCCAAGGCAGCGGCAAAAGCATCACCATGGTCCTCCTAGCCAAATGGACCCTCGCCAATCATCCCACCGCCCGCATCGTCATCATCACCGATCGGACCGAACTCGACCAACAAATCCACGACGTATTTACCGATGCAGGCGAAACCATCTATCGCACCCGCAGCGGCAGCGACCTCATGGCCCAGCTCAGCCAACCCACCCCCCGACTCCTTTGCTCCCTCGTCCATAAATTTGGTCAACGCAACCTTAAAGACAAAGACTTTGAACAATTCATCACAGATCTCGAAGCCCAACCCAGCCAAGCGATCGGCGATATCTTTGTCTTTGTTGATGAATGTCACCGCACCCAAAACGGCAAACTCCACCGCACCATGAAAGCCCTCATGCCCAACGCCATCTTAATCGGCTTCACAGGCACCCCTCTCCTCAAAGAAGACTCCAAAACCAGTCTCGAAATCTTTGGTAAATACATTCACACCTACAAATTCAGCGAAGCCGTCGAAGATAAAGTCGTTCTCGATCTAATCTACGAAGCCCGCGACATTGATCAAACCCTCGGCTCCGAAACCAAAATTGATGCCTGGTTCGATGCCAAAACCAAAGGACTCAACGACTGGCAAAAAGCCACCCTCCGCGAAAAATGGGGCACTATGCAAAAAGTCCTCAGTTCCCGATCGCGCATCGATCGCGTTGTTCAAGACATCATTTTCGACTTCAGTGTCAAACATCGATTGAATAACGATCGGGGAAACGCTATCCTCGTCGTCGCCAGCATCTACGAAGCCTGCAAATACTACGAACGCTTCCAACAAACCGCCTTTAAGGGCAAATGCGCCGTCATCACCTCCTACAATCCCCAAACCCAAACCCTCACGACCGAAGACACCGGAGCCAACACCGAAACCGACAAACAATTTATCTACAATCTCTACACCGACCTCATCAAAAACATTGCCCAAAAACCAAACCAAACCAAAGCCGAAACCTACGAATTAGACGCTAAAGATCAATTCAAAACCCAACCCGCCAACATGAAGCTGCTGATCGTCGTAGATAAGTTGCTCACAGGTTTTGATGCCCCAAGTTGCACCTACCTCTACATTGATAAGCGTATGCAAGACCACGGGCTTTTCCAAGCCATCTGTCGCACCAACCGTCTTGATGGGGAAGACAAAGACTTTGGCTACATCGTTGATTACAAAGACCTTTTCCGCAAAGTCGAAAACGCGATCGCCGTCTACACCTCTGAACTCGACCATTCTGACGGCGGCACCGACTCCGAAATCCTCCTTCAAGACCGTCTCCTCAAAGGCCGCGATCGTCTAGACCACGCCCTCGAAGTCCTCCATTACCTATGCGAACCCGTCCAACCGCCGAGAGACGACCTCGCCCATATTAGTTACTTCTGCGGCAACACCGAAATCCCCACCGACCTCCAAGATCGCGAACCGCAACGCACAGAATTCTACAAAGCAACCGCCACCTTTCTCCGTAGCTATGCCAGCATTGCCGACGAACTCGAAGCCGCAGGCTATAGCACTCCAGACATTGCCCGCATCAAACAAGCCACCAAAAAATACACCGATCTCCGGGAAGTCATCCGCAAAGCCAGCGGCGAAACCCTCGACCTCAAACCCTACGAATCCGACATGCGGCACCTAATCGACACCTACATCGAAGCCAGCGAACCCCGCAAAATCTCGCCCTTCGACACCCTGCCCCTGCTCGAAATCATTACCAAAATTGGAATCAATCAAGCGATCGATCAACTCCCCCAAGGCATCCGCAGCAATCAAAAAGCTGTCGCTGAAACCATTGAAAACAACGTCCGCAGCAAAATTATCAAAGAAAACCTCAGCGACCCAGCCTACTACGCCAAAATGTCCGATCTTCTCGACGAAATCATCGAAGCCCGCAAACAAAAAGCGATCGCTTACGAAGACTACCTAAAACGTATCGCCGAACTCGTCAAAAATGTGGAATCGGGTATAGACAATGACCTGCCTCACCAACTCGATACCGCTGGAAAACGCGCAATTTATAACAGTCTCCACAGCCCAACGATCGGTCTAAGAGTTGCCGAACCCAGCGTCATCTACACCACAGCAAACGCAACAACTGAGATTGATTTAGCCCTCAAAATCGACCAAACTATTCAACATATTCGCCCCGACGACTGGCGAGACAACGATGGTCCTAAAGAGCAGATGATAAAAGCCGCACTTTATGGCATTCTGCAAGATGTCGATCGGGTTGAGCAAATCTTCCTTATTGTCAAACAGCAACCCGAATATTAAACTGGGTGCCCGAATCATGGATCTACAAACTATTCAAACCAATCAAATTCAACTGGGCGAGGTCACCATAGAGGTTGTGCATAAAGACATTAAAAACATTCACCTCAGTGTCAATCCGCCCCAAGGTGCCGTGCGAATCTCAGCGCCACTCCGAATGGATTTAGCGCGAATTCGTATCTTTGCCATCTCAAAACTCACCTGGATTAAACAACAGCAAGCCAAACTCTCTAATCAACTCCGTGAAGCGCCAAGGGAATATCTCGACCGGGAAAGCCATTATCTTTGGGGCGATCGTTATCTTCTCAACGTCATTGAAAAAGATGCGGCACCTCAGATCCATTTAAAGCATCGCACAATGAATTTGCAAGTTCGCCCCGGCAGCGATCGATTCAAAAAACATGCAGCCCTTGATGCAATCTATCGCCGCGAACTCAAAGCCGCTATTCCCCCGATGATCGAAAAATGGGAAAAACTGATGGGCGTGAACGTTACAAATTTTACAATTCGCAAAATGAAAACTAAATGGGGCAGTTGTAGCCCCGCCGCCCAGACCATTCGGCTCAACCTAGAACTTGCGAAAAAACCAACAGAATATCTTGAATATGTCATCGTTCATGAAATGGTACATCTGCTTGAACCGACCCACAACCAATGCTTCATTGCCCTCATGGATCAATTCATGCCGCAATGGCGACACTACCGCGAAGCGCTCAATCGGTTACCTGTACGACACGAAACTTGGGTGAATTAAAACCTGCGATCGAACCTAGAAAATTAACGAATTAGGGTAAAATCAGGATAAAGTTCTCAAACTCGCTAAAAGTTCGACTCCGTAAGCATTTCATTTAGCTTTCTCAATTAATGATGGAGTTCGATTCCCTTCCCCGCTTACGAGAATTGAGAACGTTGAATTAATCGGCAGGCTTGTTTTTTGCGGTGACGGAAATTTTTGTATTATGTCTCGGATGTTTTAACTTATGGAATTGTTTGTCGATCGTATTCCGTCTGAGATTGGGAATGTGATAGTAGTGACGAATGGGGTTGAGCTTTGTGCTGTAGATTTTGAGGATTTTGCACCTCGGATGCATGAATTGCTGGCAAAACAATATCCGCTTTTTGAACTTACGCCTCAAGTGAATCCGTTGGGAGTAAGCGATCGGTTGGAAGCCTATTTTCAGGGAGACTTTGCGGCGTTGAGGGATATTCCTGTGAGTCCGGGTGGCACTGACTTTCAACAGGAAGTATGGTTCAATTTACGATCCATTGCGCCCGGTACGACGATTACATATGGCGTGTTGGCCGATCGGTTAAGGAAACCAAAATCTGCACGAGCGGTGGGAATTACGAATTCCTTGAATCCTATTGCAATTGTATTGCCCTGTCATCGGGTGATTGGTGCAAATGGGAAGCTGACCGGGTATTCGGGGGGACTCGATCGTAAGCGTTGGTTATTACATCATGAAGGTTGGGGCCAAGAAGAGGTTCAGCTTGCTTTATTGTTCACATGATTCATACTATCTGTCGCAATGAATGAGTTTTCCGTGATACGGTTTTTCCTGAATCATTTGGGCGGGTAGATATTCTGTAGAACATTTATAGCCAAGATGTTCCATAGCGCGATTGAATTTATTATGGTGGCCGCGACCGGGATCGACAATACAAATTTCGACATGGGGTTTGGCATGACGATCGATGAAGGCGGAAAGTAGTTCGGGATGCGTTTGTTCATATAAAACATCACTCCCAATAATTAAATCAAACTTTCCCAGTAATGGATTTTCAGTTAACCAATTGCCTGTTTGAAACGGTAATGGTGGTAAATCATTGAGCGTTACATTTTCATTTAGAAACCGTTCGACCATGGGGTGATAGTCACTGGCGGTGATGTCAACATGGCGCTGGTGCATGGTGAGACTGGCGATCGCAAGTCCACAGCCAATTTCTAAAACTCGTTTACCATCGGTATCAAAATGAACCATGGCATTGGTTAAGGCTAAAGCTGATGGCCAAACAATTCCAAATAATGACCATTGAGAGGATGAAATGCCCATGTCTTCGGCAATGCCATCGGGATCATCAAATTGTTGTCTATCTTTAAGCGATCGAATTTGAAAATCAATATTATCAATTGATAATGTTTCAAATTTTACTTCGTACGGTGACGAATCAGATACCATTCTAATCTCAGCTATTTAGGACAATATATCCTTAACGTTTGCTAAGTGAATGAAATATAGCATCCGATCGTTTTCTTCCAAGAACTATTATCAATCAAAATATGGGACGTTTTCGCGATCGTGGCTACCCATATTGATGAACTTGCTGTTGTAATTGATTTACGATCGATCGTCTTTTCATTCATATCATCCATGATGGACTGGAGCGATCGCAAACTGAACCACGCCAAGATAAGGCGGTGGAACCCTAAAGAACTCCACCGCCCCAAGCTCAATAACTACACGGTTACCGCCAACTTCGCCTCATCTTCCTTCGACACAACCCGACCCTCATCCTCAAATCCCGACATCCGATCGAAATTCAAGTACTGATAAACCTCATCCGCCAAAGGACTCAGCTTATCGCCCACAATGCTCATATACTCCGTTGCCGTAGGAATCTTGCCGAGCAATGCACAAGCCGCTGCCAATTCTGCCGAACCCAAATACACCTGCGCACCTTTGCCCATGCGATTGTTGAAGTTGCGGGTGGATGTGGAAAATACGGTTGTATTGTCGTCTACGCGGGCTTGATTACCCATACAAAGAGAACATCCAGGCACTTCAGTACGAGCATCCACGCTTTGGAAAGTCGTATAAATCCCTTCTTTACGCAATTGCTCTTCATCCATACGAGTCGGCGGCGCAATCCAAAGACGAACGCCTTCGATCGCACTGTTGCCTTCCAATACTTTTGCCGCTGCTCGGTAATGTCCGATATTGGTCATACAAGACCCAATAAACACTTCCTGAACTGGATCGCCCGCCACTTCGGAAAGAGTTTTGATATTGTCGGGATCGTTGGGAGCCGCCACGATCGGTTCTGTAATAGCATTCAAATCAATCTCAATGATATCGGCATATTCAGCATCGGCATCCGCGACGAGCAATACTGGATTTGCCAACCATTCTTCCATTTTGCGCACACGACGGAGAATCGTTCTTGCATCGCCATACCCGCGAGCTACCATATTCTTCAGCAATGCAACATTTGAGCGCAGATATTCACTCACGGTTTCGACAGAGAGCGCGATCGTGGACCCTGCCGCAGATCGTTCAGCCGTTGCATCAGTGAGTTCAAAGGCTTGTTCTAATTTTAGATTTGGCAACCCTTCCATTTCAATAATGCGGCCAGAAAATACATTGATTTTGTTTTCTTTTGCAACGGTGAGTTTGCCTTGTTGAATGGCAACGTAGGGAATAGCATTGACGACATCTCGCAAGGTTACGCCCGGTTGTAATTCCCCTGTAAATCTCACGAGTACCGACTCCGGCATATCCAGAGGCATTGCCCCTAATGCTGCTGCAAACGCGACCAAACCCGATCCGGCGGGGAAGGAAATACCCAACGGAAAACGAGTATGGGAATCGCCACCTGTGCCGACGGTATCCGGTAACAACATCCGGTTTAACCAAGAGTGAATAATGCCATCCCCAGGACGCAAGGACACGCCACCGCGATCGTTCATAAAATCAGGTAATTCTGTATGAGTTTTAAGATCCACAGGTTTAGGATAAGCCGCAGTATGGCAGAAACTTTGCATAACCAAATCTGCACTAAATCCTAAACAAGCGAGTTCTTTCAATTCATCACGAGTCATTGGACCTGTTGTATCTTGAGACCCCACGGTTGTAATGTGCGGTTCACAGGAGATACCGGGACGCACGCCTACAATCCCACAAGCCTTACCCACCATCTTCTGCGCCAACGTGAAGCCTTTGCCCGTATCTGCCGGAATCTGCGGACGCACAAACAAGTCACTCACAGGCATTCCCAGCACCGCTCTTGCTTTATCTGTTAACGTCCGCCCAATCAATAACGGAATCCGACCGCCAGCCCGTACTTCATCAAAAATAGTATCGGGTTTCAAATTAAATCTAGTAATCACCTCTCCATTATGGATTTCACCCTTGTATGGATAAATTGTAATCACGTCCCCTGTATTCATTCCAGAGACATCACATTCGATCGGAAGTGAACCTGAATCTTCTGCGGTATTAAAGAAAATCGGTGCAATATTACTTCCTAATACAACGCCGCCCGATCGTTTATTGGGCACAAAGGGAATGTCTTCACCCATATGCCACAACACTGAATTAATTGCAGATTTCCGAGAAGATCCGGTCCCCACCACGTCTCCGACATAAGCTACGGAATGCCCTTTCTTTTTTAACTCCGCAATCACGTCTAAAGATCCCGGTAAACGAGTTTCTAACATGGCCATGGCATGCAATGGAATATCTGGGCGCGTGGTCGCATGGGTGGCGGGGGAAAGGTCATCGGTATTGGTTTCACCGGGAACTTTGAATACAGTAACGGTAATGCTGTCGGGAACGGTAGGACGATCGGTAAACCATTTGGCATCGGCCCAAGCTTGCATTACTGTTTTTGCATTTGCATTGCCTGCTGCGGCTAATTCCTGCACATCATTAAAGGCATCATAGACTAGTACTATTTTGCATAATGCTGTAGTTGCTGCTGTT
>JANXNM010000774.1 GCA_025354065.1 Synechococcales cyanobacterium 340R_concoct_173_sub
GCCAACAACTGTTTGCCTCTAAATACCAAACCCTCTTGCCCACCGAAGCAGAGTTGGCGGCTATGCTAGAGCAAGAAGCGGCTAAATGCATCAGAAATGCAGAAAACAATGCAACGGAAGGTGATGTATGAGCGGTATGAACTTTCTGGAAAAGCTGTTGGATGGGGTGGCGGTGGAGTGGAAGCCGTTGGGGGAGGTTACAAAATACGAACAACCAACTAAATACCTGGTTCAATCAACCAACTATAGCGATGACTTTGCAACGCCTGTATTAACAGCGGGTAAAACTTTTATCCTTGGGTATACGGATGAAAGTAATGGAATTTATAGAGCCTCAAAAACTCCTGTCATTATTTTTGATGATTTTACAACAGCCAATAAATGGGTAGATTTTGATTTTAAAGCTAAGTCATCTGCAATGAAGATGATTACATCGATTAATGATTCTAAGTTTATCCTGAAATATGTATATTACTGGCTGAATACGTTGCCAAGCGAGCTAATTGATGGGGATCATAAACGACAATGGATTAGTAATTTCTGTAACAAGAAAATCCCAATTCCATGCCCAGATAACCCCGATCGCTCTCTTGCTATTCAAGCCGAAATCGTGCGGATTTTGGACACTTTTACAGCGCTGACCGCCGAGCTGACCGCCGAGCTGACCGCCGAGCTGACCGATCGTAAGAAACAATATAACTACTACCGCGATCGGCTGTTGACTTTTGAAAAAAGTGAAGTGGAGTGGAGGACGTTGGGGGATGTGGCTCTTGATTTTGGTCGAGGAAAGTCAAAGCATCGCCCAAGAAACGATCCGAAGTTATATGGTGGGAATATTCCATTTATTCAAACGGGTGATATTAGGAACGCATCTCATATCATTGATACATATAATCAGACATATAGCGAGATCGGCTTAAAGCAAAGTAAATTATGGCCCAAGGGTACTTTATGTATTACTATCGCAGCTAATATTGCAGAGACATCTATTCTAGGATTAGACGCTTGTTTTCCTGATAGTATTATTGGCTTTGTTGCAAATCCAGAGAAAACCACATCAGGTTACGTGGAATATCTCTTGTCATCACTTAAAACAAAGCTGGAAGAAATGGGGCAAGGAAGTGCTCAAAGTAATATAAATTTGGGCACGTTTGAAAATCTTAGATTGCCTTTTCCTCCCCTCGCCGAACAAGTCAGAATCGTCGCCATTCTCGACAAATTCGACACCCTCACCACCTCCATCAGCGAAGGCTTACCCCGTGAAATTGCCTTGCGCCAAAAGCAATACGAATATTACCGCGACTTGTTGTTAAGTTTTCCCCAGATTAAAAATAATTACTTGTCAAATTATTTATTAATAAATAATTTCCGTACTTCACCATGACCGACATAGTGA
>JANXNM010000802.1 GCA_025354065.1 Synechococcales cyanobacterium 340R_concoct_173_sub
CAGACAACCCCGATCGCTCTCTTGCCATTCAAGCCGAAATCGTGCGGATTTTGGACACTTTTACAGCGCTGACCGCCGAGCTGACCGCCGAGCTGACCGATCGTAAGAAACAATACAACTACTACCGCGATCGGTTGTTGAGTTTTAAAGAAGGTGAAGTGGAGTGGAAGCCGTTGGGGGAGATTGGCGAGTTTATTCGCGGAAAACGTTTCACTAAAGCGGATTACGTGGATAACGGCATACGTGTTATTCACTACGGCGAAATCTACACACGATATGGAGTTTCAACCTCTCATGCACTATCGCAGGTTCGCGCTGAAATGGGAGCATCATTACGCTATGCAGAACCGGGGGATGTGGTGATTACTGATGTCGGAGAGACTGTTGAAGATGTTGGCAAAGCCGTTGCGTGGATTGGAAATGAAAAAGTAGCTATTCATGATCATTGCTATGCTTTTCGTCACTCCATGAACCCGAAATTTATTTCTTATTGTATGCAAGCCACTTCATTTATTGCAGATAAGGCAAAGTATGTAGCAAGAACTAAGGTCAATACATTATTGATTAACGGATTTTCAAAGATATCCATTCCTGTTCCCTCCCTAGCCGAACAAGACCGCATCGTCGCCATCCTCGATAAATTCGACACCCTCACCCATTCCATCAGTGAAGGCTTGCCCCGTGAAATTGCCTTGCGCCAAAAGCAATACGAATATTACCGCAACTTGCTACTCACCTTTCCCAAAGCGGAGGAGGAACAATGAGCAATCAGCCGCAAAAAGCGCAGAATACGCAAAGTGAGTTTTCTGATATCCTAAAACAGATTCAGGAATCCCGACAGCAAGTTTTTACTCACATCAATACCGCCCTCATCAACCTCTATTGGCAGATTGGTCAAACTATCAGCCAGAAAGTGAGCAGTGAATCTTGGGGCAAAAGTGTTGTAAGTGAATTAGCCAGCTACATCACACGAAACGCCCCAGAAATCAAAGGTTTTAGCGACAAAAATCTGTGGCGAATGAAGCAGTTCTATGAAACCTACCAAGCCGATACAAAACTCTCACCACTGGTGAGAGAATTACCATGGACACATAACACCATTATTTTTTCACGCTGTAAGTCTGCCGAAGAGCGAGAATATTATCTGCGTTTGTGCATCAAAGAACATTATTCAAAACGAGAGTTAGAACGGCAGATTAGTTCGTCTCACTTTGAACGAACTATACTTGGCGATCAAAAACTCCCGGCAATACTGAGAGAAATTCATCCCAGCATAGACCATACCCTAAAAGATAACTATGTATTAGAGTTTTTGGGTTTGCCGACGGAACACGAAGAGAAGGAACTTCAAAAAGCACTCATTCAGAATATGAAACAGTTTATCCTTGAATTGGGTAAAGATTTCATTTTTATCGGTGAAGAGTATCGGCTGCAAGTAGGCAATCAGGATTTTTATCTTGATTTGCTCTTTTTTCATCGAGGTTTGGCGGCTCTAGTAGCCTTTGAGTTGAAAATTGGAAAATTCAGCCCAGAACATTTGGGACAACTTAACTTCTATCTTGAAGCATTAGATCGTGATGTAAAAAAACCACATGAAAATCCAAGTATTGGTGTATTGCTCTGCCGTGATAAAGACGAAGAAGTCGTTGAATATGCGCTATCACGGAACTTATCGCCCACCATGGTGGCACAGTACGAGATACAGCTACCCGATAAAAAACTGATTCAGGCAAAACTCCATGAATTATCCGATGCTTTGGAGGAGAAAAACCAATGACCAACTACAACACGATCGCCGAACCCAATAACTTCACCGTGCTGGACAAATATGGAGAAATCATATGAATAAAATCAGCCAAACAAAACAGCTTATTAGCGAGATTAATCGTTTGCATTGTGATTTTTCAAAGGATTATTTTGAAACAGGGCGGGTCGAAAAAATTAATCTTTCTAGAACGATCGCCCATGTACCTGCCCCTCATATCTACAAGTATCGCCTCACCTTGCACGAGAGCATAAACGATTACCTAATGACAGCAGACATCGACATCAAATATTTTTACCGAGTCAAAACCCGTGAAAGCATTGACGACAAAATCGATCGTTATTCAGCTCGTGAAGATCAATACCCTGTTAACAACTGGCTCAATGATATTTTTGGCGCGCGCATTATCTTAACAGCCGAAGAAATAAAAGTCGTTATGGATTTGCTTGATGACTGGCAAGATGAACTAAGCCTAAAAAACTGGTACTTGCGTAACAAAGAAGGCTATAGAGGCTTGCATATTTACTTTAAAAATAAAAGCAACTTTTACTTCCCTTGGGAGCTGCAAATTTGGGATGCAGAGGATATTCAAAGTAATATCCAAAATCACGAAAAATTTAAACGGAACTTTATCTAAAAAACGACTTCAAAAAAGTAAAATGACGCAGTGTTAGGCTTTTCACTACAGATAAGATAATAGATTCAGATTATGAATAAATCGATAATCTCGTTGGTTCTTCGTGATAAAAGGATAGTTCCATATGATTGCTGTAGCAGCAATCAAGCCGTCGGCAATAAGTAGTCCATGACTTAGACGATACAACCGAAGTAGTTCAACACCTTTGTCTGAAATAGGCTGATCAATTCTAATCACATCAAACTGCTGGAGAAATTTTTCTAGCGTTCGTAACTCTGATTTGTTAGTGCAGCCAACCATTAATTCCATTTGTGTAACGACACTAATTGCTAGTCTGGAACTTGATTATAGCCTTTGAAGACAATTAACTGCTTCAGGAATGCCACGACCAACATCAATTATTATGTCAGTATCTACGATCGTTGAACTAGCCATCAGTCTTTGACCACTCACTTTCTCGCAAATTCCGCAACCAAGTAGGGCTACTTAGATCTTCACGATCGCGCCACATTCCAACAAAAGAATCACTCACTAAATCAACAGTTGAGGATGGAGGTAAAAGTTCAGGATATATGTACTTCTGTTTCAAAAAAGTGATTAGACTGACTACCTGGTTCTGTGCTTCAGTAGGCAAAGATGAAAATTCACCTAGAATTTCTTGATTTGTCATGGTTATATCCTCTAAACAGAACATCTCATTTTTAATTGGGTGTGTCTACTATACCAATTTATTTTAGGTGCCGAGTTTGAATTTATCCCGCAGCCTATGAGATAATATTCTTCTGTCGGTACAATCAAATCTGCCAATAATGCACGAAATTAAGAACGAACTCGCACAGGGATACGGAGAATCAAACCAATGACCGACTATAGTACAATCGCCGAATCCAATAACTTTATCGGACTGGATCGAATCAATGAAGCTATACTAAAATCATATTTTGCTGCCACAAGTGAGATAAAATGGAAACTATGATTAGTCAATATCAAGTTCGTTTGTTTCATAATGGACGCAAT